>NZ_JBSFTC010000794.1:0-1003 GCF_053590415.1 Nonomuraea sp. NPDC003201 | reverse complement strand
CCATGGCCGCCGCGGGCGCCGCCTGGCTGATCGGCGAGGACCGGGTGCGCGCCGTGGCCGAGGGGAGCGCGGCCGAGGGGCCAGCGAAGGGAATCGCCTACGTGATGACGACCTCGGGGTCCGCCGGGCTGCCCAAGGCGGTGCTCGTCGAGCATCGTTCGGTGGCGGCCAGGGCCGGGTGGATGCGGCGGGAGTACGGCCTGGGGCCCGGGGACCACGTGGTGCAGTTCGCGTCGCTGAGCTTCGACACCCACGTCGAGGAGATCTTCCCGGCGCTCGCGTCCGGGGCGACGGTGATGCCGCTGCCGGACGGCCCCGCGAGCCTGCCCGATCTGCTGGCCGGTCCGGACGGGCGCCGGATCACGGTGCTGGACCTGCCGACCGCGTACTGGCACCGGCTCGTCGAGTCACCCTCGGAGGTGGCCTGGCCGCCCGCGCTGCGGCTGGTGATCCTCGGCGGCGAGCAGGCCGACGGGGCGGCCATCGCCCGATGGCATCGTGAGGGGCCCGGGGCCCGGCTGGTCAACACGTACGGGCCGACCGAGGCCACGGTCATCGCCACGTGGGCCGAGCTGGCCGAGCTGGACGGGACCGACCCCGGCGGACGCCCGCCGATCGGCCGGCCGCTGTCGGCCACGTCGGTGCGGGTGCTGGACGCCCGGGGGGAGCCGGTGCCGCCGGGCGCGGCGGGCGAGCTGGCGATCGGCGGGGCCGGGGTGGCCCGCGGATACGCCGGGCTGCCCCGCCGCACCGCCGCCGCCTTCGAGCCCGACCCGTACGGAGAGCCCGGCGCCCGGCGCCTGCGCACCGGTGACCGGGCGCGGTGGCGCTCGGACGGGCAGCTGGAGTTCCTGGGCCGCCTGGACGACCAGGTCAAGGTGCGCGGCGTGCGCATCGAGCCCGGCGACGTGGAGGCCGCCCTGCGCGAGCACGCCGGCGCCGGGCAGGTGGCCGTGGCCGCGCGCGGCGAGGACCTGGTGGCCTACTTCACCGGCCCCGCCGC
>NZ_JBSFTC010000793.1:0-1006 GCF_053590415.1 Nonomuraea sp. NPDC003201 | reverse complement strand
TCGGCGACGAATCGGCGGGCGTCGGCTTCCATCTCGCGTAGTTGTTTGACGTGTCGTTCGAGTTCGGCGGCGGTGTTGTTGAAGGTGCGTGCCACCTCGGCCAGCTCGTCGGAGCCGTGGACCGCGATTCTGGTCCGTAGCTCGCCTTGGCCCAGCAGGCGTGCCGCGTGGCCGAGTTCGCGTACCGGGCGTAGCACGCCGCGGGTGGCCAGCGATGCCAGGACGACCGCGAACGCCAGGGCCGCCACGCCGATGAGCCAGGCACGTACGGCGAGCCCGTCGATGCTGCGCTGTTCGGAAAGCAGGCTACGCGCCGCGTAGACCTCGATGCCGGAGGCCCGCGTCGTGCGGTCCGGCTCGACGATCAGCAACGGCGCGCCGACGATCAGCCAGGGCATGCCCTGCCACACCACGCGTTGCCACGCGATGTTGCCATCGGCCACCTCCCGCCGCAGCCCCCCGGGAATCACCGAGAGATCCGAGGCCAGCACCCTCCCGCCCGGCCTCAAGCGCTCCGGCGGGGCGACCGGCGAGTGCATCTCGCGGTAGACGGCGACCGCGAACTCCACGCTGTTCTGGTCGGGCACGGCGGTGGCGATGTCGTCGAGCTCGTCGGGGCCCGGCGCCGGAGTCCGCAACGGGTAGAGCGCCTGCAGGCGGCTCCTCATCGCCTGCACCGTGGCGTCCTGGGTCCGCTGCAGGATGTCGTTGCGGGCCTGGACGTAGAGCCCGCCGGCCACCGCCGCCGCGGTGACCACGCACAGCAGTGCGAACGCCAGCAACAGCCGGGTTTGCAGCCCCAGGCTCGGCCGAGGCGTCACCGGCCGCTTCACACCGGCCCGAACCGGTACCCGAACCCACGCACCGTCTGCACATAAACAGGCGCCGCCGAGTCGTCCTCGATCTTCGCGCGCAACCGCTGCACACACGCGTCCACCAGCCGCGAGTCACCGAAATACCCGTGCTCCCACACCGACTCCAGCAACTGCTGACGGCTGTACACCCG
>NZ_JBSFTC010000792.1:0-1011 GCF_053590415.1 Nonomuraea sp. NPDC003201 | reverse complement strand
TGACGTGATCTCAGCGAATTCCCGGCAGGTAATTGTGCTCGAAGTGGGTGAGGACAAGTGCTGCGCGGGCGATGTCGCCGATTCGGCTGGGGCTGACGGTGATGTGCTGGAGGGTCCGCCAGCGGCCTTTGAGCAGGGCGAAGCCGCGTTCGCCGAGACAGCGCAGGGCTCGTAGAAGCCGGTTGTAGGTGCGGTTGTCCGGGCTGAGGATCTGGTTTCCTTCGGGCTGCTTGATCGGCGTGTGGATGCCGATTCCGGCGCCGTCGTAGCCGCTGTCGGCGAGAGTGGGCAGGCCGGCTGCGGCTGCGGCGTACAGCGCGCCCAGCACGTGCGCGCGGGCGGCGGACAGGTCATGGACGGAGCCGGGCTCGACCTCGCCGATCCACAACGGCAGGCCGTCTGGTGCCGAGAGGGCTTGGAGGTTGCCGGCGTGCTGGTGGGCCTTGCCTGAGTACCAGGCGTCGATGGGTTCACCCTTGACGCTGATGGTCTGCTCGGCGCAGCGGTCGATGGGGATCAGGGTGCCGTCCAGGATCACGTAGGCCAGTCCTTCGGCGTGGGCGCGGTCCAGGGCTTCGGAAAGATCTGGTGCTTGAGCTGCGAGAACCTCGATTCCCTCGTGGATGTAGCGGTAGGCGGTGGCCCGAGAGACGCGGTGATCGCGGCCGAGCTTGGGGATGTCCTGCTCGCCGCGGAACCAGCGCACCACCATGACCGCTTGCCGGAAGGGGCTCAAGACTCGGCTGTCTTTCGGCGTGCCGCGCAGTCGGCGTTCTTCATGCAGGAGGCGGGCGACGTGCTGAACGAGTGCGCGGGAGACGTCGAGCGTGGCACGATGAGCAATCACGTGGAGCCTTCCGGCGGCTGGGATTTCTTGTGGTGAGAGCTCTTCTACCGGGGGCTCCACGTCTGTTTCCGGCCTTCGGCAACTCCTCCCGATAGGCCCGGAACGCCACCAGTGGCGTCCAAGAAATCCCAATTCGTCCGAACTATTTCGCTGAGATCACCTCA
>NZ_JBSFTC010000791.1:0-1016 GCF_053590415.1 Nonomuraea sp. NPDC003201 | reverse complement strand
GGGGGGTGGGGGGGGTGGGGGGGGGTGTGGTGGGGGGGGGCCGGTTTTGCGGGGCGCCCCCCCCCCCCCCCGGGGAAGTGCGGGTCAGCGGTTCGACTCCACGCTCTCCAAGAGGCGGCCGAGCAGCCCGTCCAGCGTCTCCTGCTCCTGCGCGTCCAGAACGTAGACCATCTCCGCCTCCACCTCCGCCCGGATCCGCATGGCCTCCAGCCACAGCTCGTGGCCCTTGTCGGTCAGCTCCACGTCCACCCGCCGCCGGTCCTCCGCGCTGCGCAGCCGCCGTACCAGCCCGGACTTCTCCAGCGTGTCGAGCCGCCCGGTCATCCCGGCGGGGGAGAGCATCAGCTCGTCCGCCAGTTCGGACGGCGTCGCGGACCCGCCATGGGCGACCAGGCGGTGCAGCGTCTCGAACTCGAAGTCCTGCATCCCCACCTGCGCCAGCGCTGCCTCCTTCGTCTGGCGCAGGTGCTTGACGAGGAACTGCATCCGCGTCACGACCGCCTCGACCCGCTCGTCGTACGGCGCCTTGCCCCGCCACCGGGCGAGATGACGATCCACTGAGTCCACAGACAGCAACGATACGCCAGCGAGTATTTAGTTGACGAAATATTAGCTGGCGAAATAATCTGGCGGACCATGAGACTGCTGATCGGCCGGGCCGTGTCCGCCCTGGCCACCGCGTTGATCCCGACCACGATCACCCTCGCTGTGCTGCGCGCCACCGGTGATGCCGGGGCCGTCGGCATGGTGCTGGCGTGTGAGGCGATTCCGTTGCTGGTGTTCCTGCCGGTGGGCGGGGTGGTGGCCGACAGGGTCAGACCCGAGCGATTGGCGCTGGTCACCGACCTGGTGCGCGGCCTGACGCAGGCCGCCATCGCGATCGAGCTGCTGACCGGTGCCGCCAGTGTGCCTCACCTGGCTGTGCTGGCCGTGCTGGCGGGAGTCGCGGTCGCGTTCGGGCTGCCGGCGGTGCCGAGGCTGGTGGCGGCCGCGGTGCCCGGGCCGGAGCGGCTGCG
>NZ_JBSFTC010000790.1:0-1025 GCF_053590415.1 Nonomuraea sp. NPDC003201 | reverse complement strand
CGGGGGGCGACGGCCGCCAGCGCCTCCTCCAGCAGCCCGGCCGCGCCGGGCAAGCGCTCCTCGGGGGGAGCCGAGGAGTAGACCATGGCGCGGCCCTCCGCCTCGAGGTTGGCCTCCAGCCAGCCGATGGCCCCCTCGACCAGCCCGTCCTGCTCGGCACGCAGCCGGTGGGAGGGCATGTGCCGGCGGGCCAGGGCCACCTGCTCCAGCGTGGCGGCCGAGCAACTGCCCGCGAGCACCACTCCTGGTCCCGTGGGAAGGGCAGGCGTGGCCGGTTCGTGCCGGGCGGTCTCCAAGGCTCCGGCCAGCCCCGCCGCGCCCGTGATGACGGGCAGGTGCGCGCCGGCGCGGGCGATGACGTCGAGGTCGCGGTCGTCGAGGGCGTCGGTGACCGCGTACCGGACATTCTGGGCCTGCAGCGCGTCGAGCGCCGCGCGCACCGCGTCCGCTCCGCGCCGGACGGTCTCGTGCGCGACCAGCGCGACGCGGTGCGGGGTCTGCCGTCCCAGGACGCGCACGAGGTCGGGGTCGGTCATCGGCGTCAGCGGGTGGTGGCGCATCGACGACTCCGACAGCAGCCGGTCGCCGACGAACAGGTGCCCCTGGTAGACGGTGCGGCCGTGCTCGGGAGCGGCCGGGCACACCACGGTCAGGCGGGCCCCGACCGCCTCGGTCAGCGCGTCGGCGACCGGGCCGATGTTGCCCTGGTCGGTGGAGTCGAAGGTGGAGCAGTACTTGACGTACAGGCGCCGGACCCCGCGCTCGTGAAGCCATCGCTGAACGGCGAGCGACGCGGCGACCGCCTCCCCGGCCGGGATCGAGCGGGTCTTGAGCGCGACGACGACGGCGTCGCAGTCCGGGAGCACCGTCGCGGGCCCGGGGATGCCGAAGATCAGCACCGTACGCAGGCCCGACCGGCGCAACGCGGCGGCGACGTCGGTGCCGCCGGTGTAGTCGTCGGCCACGCAGCCCAGCAGCACGCTCATGCCAGCGCCTCGCGCAGCGCCCGGGCCGCCGCCAGCGTC
>NZ_JBSFTC010000789.1:0-1030 GCF_053590415.1 Nonomuraea sp. NPDC003201 | reverse complement strand
CGGCGGCGAACCGGCCCGGGTTCGCGCTGATCACCGGGGAGCCGGGGATCGGCAAGACGCGGCTGGCCGAAGAGCTGGTGAGCCGGGCCCGCGCCCGGGGGTTCACGGTCGCGGTGGGGCGGTGCGCGGCGACGGAGGGCGCGCCGGCGTTCTGGCCGTGGGTGGCGGTGCTGGAGCGGCTGGCCGACACGCTGCCGCCGCTGCCCGCCGACGTGCGCGCGAACCTGCCCGGCGTCAACTCCGCGACCGGCAACGACCCCGAGGGCGCGCGGTTCCGCACCTACGAGGCGGCGGCGCGGGCGCTGGCCGCGGCCCAGCAGCCGGTGCTGGTGGTGCTGGACGACCTGCACTGGGCGGACCGCTCCTCGCTGCGCCTGCTGGGCTACCTGGCCGGGTACGTGCTGGACGGCAGGCTGGCCGTGGTGGGCACGGCACGCACCTGGCCGCCGCCGGAGGGCGCGCTGGCCGAGGCGTTCGAGGCGCTGTCGCGCCGGCAGGCGTTGCGGCTGCCGCTGTCCGGGCTGTCCGCCTCCGACCTGGCCGGGCTGGCTCCCGAGGGCACGGACGTTCGGGGGCTCAGGGAGCGTACGAACGGCAATCCGTTCTTCGTCACCGAGCTGGTGCGTTACCTGCGGGCCGGATCGCCGGGCGGCGGCACGCTGCCGCTGGGCGTGCGCGACGTCGTGCTCGGCCGGGTGAACCGGCTGCCCGCGCCGTCCGCCGACTTCCTGCGGGTGGCGGCGGTCGCCGGGCGGGAGTTCGACGTGACGGTCGCGGCCGAGGCCGCCGGGCTGGACCTGGACGCGGCGCTGGACCGGCTGGAGCCTGCCATGGCCGCGGAGCTGCTGGCCGAGGGGCGGCCCGGGCGGTTCCTGTTCGTGCACGCGCTGGTGCAGGAGGCGCTCACCGAGGTGGTGCCGGTGCTGAGCCGGGCCCGGCTGCACGCGGCCGTCGCCGCCGCGATCGAGTCGCGTACCGGCGGCTCGGCCTCGGACCGGCGGGGTGCTGGGAAGAGCACCCGGCTGAACTC
>NZ_JBSFTC010000788.1:0-1034 GCF_053590415.1 Nonomuraea sp. NPDC003201 | reverse complement strand
GTTGACGAAGTCGTTGAAGATGGCCACCGAGGTGGTCAGGACCACGGTGATGGTGACCGGCTTGAGCAGGGGGAAGATCACCCGGAAGAAGAGCGCGAGCCCGGTGCAGCCGTCGATCTGGGCGGCCTCGTCCAGCTCGCGCGGGATGGCCGCGATGAACGCCCGGAACAGCAGCACCGAGTACGCCATGTGGAAGGCCACCTCGATGAGGATCAGCCCCGGCAGGGTCTTGAACAGACCGAGCGCCTGCAGCAGCCAGATGGTGGGCACGATCGCGGGCGGGATGATCAGGCCGGTCAGCACCAGGAAGTTGGCCACCGAGCCGAGCTTGCCCGTGCGGCGCTGCAGTACGAACGCGGCCATGGAGGCGAACACGACGATCAGCACGACCGACGCGACGGTCAGGACGGTGCTGTTGACGTAGGCGCGCAGCAGCACGTAGTCGCGGGCCTCGATCACGTCCACGAAGTTCTGCACGATCGGCCAGTTGGCCGGCCAGGCGAAGTCCAGGTCGGTGGCCTGCGTCTGGTCCTTGACCGCGGTCAGCAGCATGAGCGCGAACGGGATCAGGAAGACCACCCCGGCCAGCACCAGCGCGATCGCCTCGGCACCGAGCCTTCTCAGCGCGGTCATGCGGGCACCTGCCTTTTGCCGAGGAAGTAGTTGAGCGGGACGACGATGGCGGTGACCACCACGAACAGCAGCACGTTGCCGGCGGTGGACAGGCCGAAGAAACCGGCCTGGTACTGCTTGTAGATGATCGAGGCGATGGTGTCGCTGGTGAAGCCGGGCCCGCCGCGCGTCATCGTCCAGATCAGATCGAACGAGCGCAGGCCGCCGATGAACGACAGGATGATGACGGAGTAGGTGGCGGGCCAGGACAGGGGCAGGGTGACGTGGCGGAAGCGGTGCCAGGCCCCGCCGCCGTCCACGGCCACGGCCTGGTAGTAGTCGCGGGGGATGGACAGGATGCCGGCGATGTAGATGACGGTGGCGATGCCGACGCCCTTCCACACATCCACCAGGGCGACCGA
>NZ_JBSFTC010000787.1:0-1041 GCF_053590415.1 Nonomuraea sp. NPDC003201 | reverse complement strand
CCGGGCGGCGCTCCACGCGCTCCTGGCCGACCTGGCCCTGCGCACCGCCAACGAACAGGACCCGCTCCGCCGGGATCTGCTGGCCGCTCTGCGGGACGTCCCGCCCGCGCTGCTCGACGACTCCTGCGCGGGGACGCTGGAGCGCATCGCCGCGGACGCCGTCGAGGCCCCGGACTCCTCCCCCGCCACCCAGGACGAGCTGCGGAGCCTGGCCGGCCGGGTCCTGCGGCACCACGACCCGGCGACCGAGCCGGCGCTGACGGCGTGGGCGCTGGGCACGTACGGGAGGCTCGTGGCGCGGCACGGCGCGAGCGGCCTGCCCGGCCGGGAGCCCCGGCCCACCCCCGTCCGCCGCCGCTACCGCGCCCGCGGCCCGGTCGCGGACTCGCACCGCCTGGACCGGGTGCTGCGCGCTGGTCAGGAGCACGACCTGCTGGCGGTCCTGCGTCCGCATCTTCGTGCCGCGCGCGAACGGGAGGACTTCACCCTGGCCGTGGCCCTCGCCCACGCGCTCGGCCGCCGTTCATGGGTGCTCGCCGAACTCCAGGACGACCTGCGCGCCGCCATCCGCACGGCACCGGAGGCGCTCGCCCGCGAGGCCGCCGGCTTGTGGCTGAACCGTCCTCATCGCCGCCTGCGGAGGACTCGTGCCGCAGCCGCCTCTGGGGTGCAAGCGCCGGAGCGGTCGAGCGGCCTCAGGATCGAGCAGGAGGGGCGGCCAGGAGGAAGCGGGAGCGTGCGGGAGGAGCGGGTGCTCTGGCTTGTGCGGGAGGACGCGTCCGCCGTGACGCTGCCCGCCGTCTGGCGGACCGTGGCCCGGCGTCGCACCGATCTTCTCCTCTCTCTGCTGGACGGCCACCGCAGCGGCCGCTTCGCGGACCCCGCGTGGGTGCCGCGGATCGACGGCGGCGACGCCGGACGGTGGACGCCCGCCCAGCGTGAAAGGGTTCGCGCCGAGCTCACCGCCGCCGTCCACGACGAAGGGCTGCCCATCGCCGCGCGGCTGGCCGCCGTCCAGGCGACCGGCCGGGTCGGCGGCGG
>NZ_JBSFTC010000786.1:0-1050 GCF_053590415.1 Nonomuraea sp. NPDC003201 | reverse complement strand
ACGGCGTGTGGTCGGCGAGGATCGGCGCGGGCCTGCTCCCGGCGCTGCGCCCCATCCACTCACCGACCGTGAGGGTGGCGAGCGCGGTGCAGTCGCGTGCCAGGTTGGCGCGTCCGATGGCGAGCGTGGCGGGGCCGAGGAGCGCCAGGCCGGTGCCGACGACCGAGCCGGCGGCCGCCACGAGGACCCCGCGGACGCTCGCCTTCCTGGCCGACGACAGGCACTGCAGCAGCAGGTGCACGCCTTCGAGCCCGCCCATCACGTCGGCGTCCCAGGGGACGCGCCGCGCCCCTTCGAGCACCCCGATGCCCAGGTCGGCCTGGCGCAGCCCGCTGCGTCCCCGCTGCGAGACCACGGCCACGGCGTGGCCCTCCGACTGCAGCGCCCGCACGGACGCGCCCAGCCGCGGCCCGTTCTGGACCACGCGGTCCATGCGCAGCCGCTTGGCGAGGGCGGGCTCCCCGCCGGCCAGGACCATCTCGCAGGTGCCCCGCGCCGCCTCGACCAGGGCCTCGGCGAGCGGATGCAGCTCGGGGACCAGGTGGACCAGGGCGATCGGGGTCCCGTCGCGCTTGACCATGACGGTGGTACGGTCCTGCGCCCCATGGGGCTCGGCGCTCCACCCGTCGCGCTCGCGCCGGACCGAGGGGTCGGCGAGGTCGATCAGCGCGTAGAGCCGGGTGTACAGATCGTCGCCGTCCACGTCGGGGCCGAGCGAGGTCACGTCGTCGATCGCCCACGCGCCCGTGGTGAGCACGGCGGCGTCGAGGACCACGGTGTCGATGCGATCCATGCGGACGAGGACGTCACGGTTGAGCACGATCGTGTCGCGCCCGGCGAGGCCGCGCGCGACGGCGCTGGCGAAGGCCTCCCTGCCGAGGTTCGCGGCCTTGGGGATGCCGGCGATCAGCACGGACAGGCCCCGCTCGCGGTCGCTGCTGAGCACCGTGGTCAGGCCGAGCTGAAGGAGCGCAAGCACCGCATCGAGGACGCCGTGCGCAACGCCAAGGCGGCCGTCGAGGAGGGCATCGTGCCCGGCGGTGGCGTGGC
>NZ_JBSFTC010000785.1:0-1057 GCF_053590415.1 Nonomuraea sp. NPDC003201 | reverse complement strand
CGACGACCGCGCCCGCGCCCACCACGGCCGCCACGGCCAGGGCACCGAACACGACCGGCAGCCGCACCCCGGGCGGGGTGGCCCGCGGCGGTTCGGGAAGTACGGCTGTAGCGGCCGGCCCCTGCACGACCGCCTCCAGCCAGCCCCGGAGCCGTTCCGCACCGGGACGCATGTGTGGATCCTTGTCCAGCGCGGCGGCCAGCACCGGCCACAGCACGCTCCCCGAGGGGGCGGGTGGCTCGGTGAGGACGGCGCTCAGCGTGGCGACGGCGCTGTCCCTGGCGAACGGGCCGCGCCCTTCGACGGCGGTGTAGAGGGTGGCGGCCAGCGACCACAGGTCCGAGGCCGGTTCCGCAGCCCCTGACCAGGCATCCGAGCCGGACCCGGTGGCGGCTCCTGGCGACGTCGGGCCGGTCGGCTGGATGGCGGTCCGATCCGCAGGACCCGCCCCGGCCGGGTCGGTGGGTTGGACCACGGTCCGGTCGGTGGCGTGACCATCGGTCGGGCCTGTGGGCTGGATGAGGGTGTGGTCCGTGGCGGGGACATGGTCTGTGGTGGGGGCATGCTCTGTGCTGGGGGCGTGCTCTGTGCTGGGAGCGTGGCCTGGGCTGGGGGTGCGCTCTGTGCTGGGAGCATGGCCTGTGCCCGGAGCGTGCAGGCATTCGGGGGCCGTGTAGCCCGGGGTGCCGACCGGTGTGCCGGGCAGGCCGCCGACCAGGGTGGCGATGCCGAAGTCCGTCAGCACCACGCGCCCGTCCCCCGCCAGCAGCACGTTGGCCGGCTTGACGTCCCGATGCAGCACCCCCGCCGCGTGCGTGGCCGCCAGCGCGGACAGCACCCGCAGCCCGATCTCGGCCGCGCGGCGCGCGGGCAGCGGCCCGTTCTCGCGGAGGACCTGCTCCAGGGACGGCCCGTGGACCAGCTCCATCACGATCGCCGGATCCCCGTCCTCGACGATCAGGTCGTGCACGGCCACGATCGAGGGATGCCGCAGCGCGGCGGCCGTCCTCGCCTCGGCCAGCGCGCGGTCGCACAGGGCGGCCCGCGACGCGGCGTC
>NZ_JBSFTC010000784.1:0-1079 GCF_053590415.1 Nonomuraea sp. NPDC003201 | reverse complement strand
CCGTGCCGGTGCGGCACGGCGGGCGCCCATGTCACGCCATCTGATCCTTGACCAGGAACGACACGCTTCCCTGGTCGTCGGCTCCGGCGTCCAGTGACTTGTCCTCCAATACGGTGGCGGCCACGGGGTCGAGGTAGACACGCGCCCCCTCGGCCTCGACGACCTCGTCCGCCGGCTCCGGAGCGGTGGCCAGCGTAAGGGTGAGCGAACTCGCGCCTTCTCCCTGAGACGAGATGCGAACCCCGCTCTGGGCAGGCTCGGGCGCGGACGCGGTGAGATCGCGGATCGCCTGGGCAGCGTTGGCTGTCAGGGTGAGCACTACGGCTCCTCCTCACGGTCGACGTTCAGGAATTGCCTGCCCTTCCCCCAACACAGCGGCTCAACCCTTCTTGACTGTTTCTTTGCTCAGATTTCCTGGAGCCCCCTGTGGAGAATGGGGCCATGGACTTCGCGGAGCAGAGGCAGGCCATGGTGGCGCACCTGCGGAAACGCCAGGACATCAGCGATCCCGTGGCCGCCGCGCTGCTGGCGGTGCCGCGCCACCTCTTCGTGCCCGGCGTCGACCCCGAGGACGCCTACCGTGACGTGCCCATCGTCACCAAACGTGACGACGCGGGCCGGCCGATCAGCTCGTCCTCGCAGCCCGCGATCATGGCCACGATGCTCGACCAGCTCGGCGTGGAGCCGGGGCACCGGGTGCTGGAGATCGGCGCGGGCACCGGCTACAACGCGGCGCTGCTGGCCCGCCTCGCCGGGCCCGCCGGGCACGTGGTGAGCGTCGACATCGACGAGGACATCGTCGCGCGGGCCGGACGGCACCTGTCCGCCGCCGGGGCGGAGCGGGTGGAGGTGGTGTGCGCGGACGGCGTCCAGGGGTACGCGGAGCGGGCCCCGTACGACCGCGTGGTCGCCACGGTCGGCGTGTGGGACCTGGCCCCGGCGTGGCTGGAGCAGCTGGGCGCGGGCGGGCGGCTGGTGGCGCCGCTCGACCTGCGGGGCGTGCAGGTGTCCGTGGCTCTCGAACGCGCCGGTGACCACTGGGCCAGCCGGTCGGTGGCGCCGTGCGGGTTCATGCGGAT
>NZ_JBSFTC010000783.1:0-1082 GCF_053590415.1 Nonomuraea sp. NPDC003201 | reverse complement strand
CGGCCAGGGCCAGCACGTGGACGTGTCGCTGCTGGAGTCGGCCGTGTCGTTCGCCATCTGGGAGGCGGGCACCGCCGCGCTGGACCTCGCACTTCGCCACCTCACCAAGGTCGGCGTGCGCAGCCTGGTCAGCCGGCCTCCGACGCTGGAGGAACTGTTCCTGCGGCACTACGACCGCGCGAACGTCAAGGGCCGGCACACGGAGGCAGGACGATGAACGCGTTCGCCGGCACGGGAAAGCTCATCCGCCTGGTGCTGCGGCGCGATCGTGTGCTGTTGCCGCTGTGGGTGGCCTTCATCTGCATGATCCCGGTGGTGTTCGTCGGCGCCTTCACCGGCGCTTACCCCACGGCCGAGGCCCGCCAGCACTACTACGAGACCAGCGTCCACACCAGGGCCTTCACCATCGCCTACGGCGTGCTGAACGGATCCAGCCTCGGCGAGCTCGTCGCCTGGCGGTCGGGATTCGTCACGTTCATGGTCGCGCTGTTCGCCCTGCTCACGGTCATCCGGCACACGCGTACGGAAGAGGCGGCCGGACGGCGCGAACTGGTCGGGGCCACAGCGGTGTCCCGCCACGCCGACCTGGCCGCCACCCTGATCGTCACCTGCGGGGCCGCCCTCGTCCTGGGCATAGCCTCGGCGGTGGCGCTGATCGGCCAGGGCCTGCCCGCCGCCGGCTCCCTGGCGCTCGGACTCGGGTTCACGGTGGCCGCCTGCGCGTTCGCCTCGATCGGCGCGGTGACGGCGCAGCTCACGACCAGCGCGGGCGGCGCGCGCGCCATCGGGATCAGCACGCTCGGCGCCGCGATCCTGCTGCGCGGCGCCGGCGACGTCGCCGCGCAGTCCGGTGACGGGCCCGCCTGGGTGTCCTGGATGACGCCGCTCGGCTGGGCGGAGGCGCTGCGGCCCTACAGCGGCGAACGCTGGTGGGTGCTCACGCTCGCGGCCGGCGCCGTGCTGGTGCTGATCGTGCTGGCCGTGGCGCTGTCGGAGCGGCGCGACCTCGGCGCCGGCATGTTCCAGGCCCGCCTGGGCCCGGCCGCCGCCGGACCCCGCCTGCGCAGCCCGCTGGCGCTGGC
>NZ_JBSFTC010000782.1:0-1085 GCF_053590415.1 Nonomuraea sp. NPDC003201 | reverse complement strand
TTGCTGTCTCAGAATCACATAATGGACGCGAGCAACGACTAGAAAAGTCTGCTTTGTGGTCAAGTCCTCGGCCTATTAGTACCGGTCAGCTCCACACGTTACCGCGCTTCCACCTCCGGCCTATCAACCCGGTCGTCTACCGGGAGCCTTACCCCCTCACAGGGTGGGAGACCTCATCTCAAGGCAAGCTTCCCGCTTAGATGCTTTCAGCGGTTATCCCTCCCGAACGTAGCCAACCAGCCGTGCACCTGGCGGTACAACTGGCACACCAGAGGTTCGTCCGTCCCGGTCCTCTCGTACTAGGGACAGCCCCTTTCAAGTCTCCTGCGCGCGCAGCGGATAGGGACCGAACTGTCTCGCGACGTTCTAAACCCAGCTCGCGTACCGCTTTAATGGGCGAACAGCCCAACCCTTGGGACCTACTCCAGCCCCAGGATGCGACGAGCCGACATCGAGGTGCCAAACCATCCCGTCGATATGGACTCTTGGGGAAGATCAGCCTGTTATCCCCGGGGTACCTTTTAGCCGTTGAGCGACACCGCTTCCACACGCCGATGCCGGATCACTAGTCCCAGCTTTCGCTCCTGCTCGACCCGTCAGTCTCACAGTCAAGCTCCCTTGTGCACTTACACTCAACACCTGATTGCCAACCAGGCTGAGGGAACCTTTGGGCGCCTCCGTTACCCTTTGGGAGGCAACCGCCCCAGTTAAACTACCCACCAGACACTGTCCCCGATCCGGATCACGGACCAGAGTTAGACATCCAAAACGACCAGAGTGGTATTTCACCAATGACTCCACCCGAACTAGCGTCCGAGCTTCCCAGTCTCCCACCTATCCTACACAAGCCGTTCCAAACACCAATGTCAAGCTGTAGTGAAGGTCCCGGGGTCTTTCCGTCCTGCTGCGCGAAACGAGCATCTTTACTCGTACTGCAATTTCACCGGGTCTGCGGTTGAGACAGCGGGGAAGTCGTTACGCCATTCGTGCAGGTCGGAACTTACCCGACAAGGAATTTCGCTACCTTAGGATGGTTATAGTTACCACCGCCGTTTACCGGCGCTTAAGTTCTCACCTTCGCCAAC
>NZ_JBSFTC010000781.1:0-1091 GCF_053590415.1 Nonomuraea sp. NPDC003201 | reverse complement strand
TTGAGGGGATCCCAAGTAGCACGGGGCCCGAGAAATCCTGTGTGAATCTGCCAGGACCACCTGGTAAGCCTAAATACTCCCTGGTGACCGATAGTGCACGAGTACCGTGAGGGAAAGGTGAAAAGTGCCCCGGTGAGGGGTCGTGAAATAGTACCTGAAACCGTGTGCCTACAAGCCGTAGGAGCTTACAGGAGCTTGCTTCTGTGTGATGTGACTGCGTGCCTTTTGAAGAATGAGCCTGCGAGTTATGGTGTGTGGCGAGGTTAACCCGTGTGGGGGAGCCGTAGCGAAAGCGAGTCTGAATAGGGCGTTGAGTCGCATGCTGTAGACCCGAAGCGGAGTGATCTACGCATGGGCAGGTTGAAGCTCAGGTAAGACTGGGTGGAGGACCGAACCCACCAGGGTTGAAAACCTGGGGGATGATCTGTGTGTAGGGGTGAAAGGCCAATCAAACTCCGTGATAGCTGGTTCTCCCCGAAATGCATTTAGGTGCAGCGTCGCGTGTTTCTTGCCGGAGGTAGAGCACTGGATGGCTAATGGGCCCGACAAGGTTACTGACGTCAGCCAAACTCCGAATGCCGGTAAGTGAGAGCGTGGCAGTGAGACTGCGGGCGATAAGGTTCGTAGTCGAGAGGGAAACAGCCCAGATCACCGACTAAGGCCCCTAAGCGTGTGCTAAGTGGGAAAGGATGTGGAGTCGCAGAGACAACCAGGAGGTTGGCTTAGAAGCAGCCACCCTTGAAAGAGTGCGTAATAGCTCACTGGTCAAGTGATTCTGCGCCGACAATGTAGCGGGGCTCAAGTACACCGCCGAAGTCGTGGCACTGACAGCTAAGCGCTGTTGGTGGGTAGGGGAGCGTCGTGTATGCGGTGAAGCGGCAGAGTGATCTAGCCGTGGAGCGTACGCGAGTGAGAATGCAGGCATGAGTAGCGAATCGAGGGTGAGAAACCCTCGCGCCGGATGACCAAGGGTTCCTGGGGCAGGCTAATCCGCCCAGGGTAAGTCGGGACCTAAGGCGAGGCCGACAGGCGTAGTCGATGGACAACGGGTTGATATTCCCGTACCCGCTTTAACGCGCCCATATCGAACC
>NZ_JBSFTC010000780.1:0-1095 GCF_053590415.1 Nonomuraea sp. NPDC003201 | reverse complement strand
GCCCCAATGCCGCTTAGTTAAGAGTGGCGTTCGGTGTGATCACGAGTGGGGCGCAGCTGAGTGGCAGGGGGTTGGTGGCAACGAAGCTCCCCTGGTAGAACGGGCGATCGACCAAGATCAGCTCGTTGTGGGGAGCTTCGTTGCCCGCTCAGTTTGCCATGCCGTCGCGGGATGTGCCGGATCAGATCAGGTTGGGGGTGTTATCGCGGTGGATCAACCCACAGGTGGTCGATGCGGCCCTGGCGGAGACCGGGCGGATACAACAGCGTCGACGCAAGCTTCCCGCCCGGCTGATGGTGTACTTCGTTTTGGCGTTATGCCTGTTCAGTGCTGCTGACAGTCGAGCTGCTCCGGGTTATCGGGCGGTCTTGCGTGACCTTCTGGCCGCGCTCGGGCGGCGCGGGCAGGACTACCGGTTGCCGACCAGTTCGGCGTTGACGCAGGCGCGAGCGCGGCTGGGATCCGAGCCGATGGCCGCGTTGTTCCAGCGCGTGCGCGGCGTGCTGGCCGACTCGTCCACGCCCGGCGCTCACGCTTTCGGCCTGCGGCTTATGGCTTGGGATGCCACCACCTTGGATCTGCCCGGCAGCGTCGGCAACATCGCCGCCTTCGATACCCGTAACGGCGCGTCCTGCCCGCAAATACGGCTGATGACCGTAACCGAATGCGGCACCCACGCGATCGCCGATGCCACCTTCGACGGCATCGACGCGGCCAGCGAACAGGTCCTGGCCCGCCGTCTGACCGGCGCGCTCGGCCCCGGCATGCTGCTGTTGGCCGATCAGAACTTCCGCGGCCACGCCATGTGGCAGACCGCCCGCGCCACCGGCGCCCACCTGCTCTGGCGTGCCCGCACCAGCACCCGCTTGGACCGCCTGACCGACCTACCCGACGGCTCGTTCCTGTCTGTCATCCCCACCCCGGCCGAGATCCGCCGCCGCACCCGCCACGCCCACCGACACCCGGCCAAGCCCCTCAATCCAGCCCGCGACGGACACCAGGTCCGCGTCATCGACTACAGCATCACCATCGGCAACGCCGGCGGCCACGTCCGCACCGAACACCTACGCCTGATCACTAGCCTGCTCGACCCGA
>NZ_JBSFTC010000779.1:0-1111 GCF_053590415.1 Nonomuraea sp. NPDC003201 | reverse complement strand
GTCGAAGGCGGGGCCGCGCCAGAAGACGCCGCCGTAGCCGGCGCCGATGCGGCCCAGCGCCGCCGGGGTGCGCCACGGCAGCGGCCGGTCGGTGGCGTTGGTGAGCCGGGTGTGCACGCTCAGGGACCAGGCCGTCTCGTCCACCGGCCGGCAGGTGATCGAGCGCTGCTCCCGCAGCAGCGTCGCCTGGCGCGGGTCGGCCCATTCGAGGGTGTGGTGCAGCTCGGTGTTGGTGCGGCGCAGCCAGCGCTGGTGGCGCTGGGCGCCGTGGTTGTCCAGCCAGGCCGGGCCGTGGCCGGCGACGAAGGTGCGCCCGCCCCAGAAGTTGCACCCGTCGAGGTCGGGGGCGGCCACGCTGATGCCGAACTGGTGGGGGTGCGAGTCGGGCGCCGCGTCGGTGACGGTGACGCCGGCGAGCGTGCGCACGGGATGGAGGTAGGGGCGCGGGGACGCCGACAGCGGCAGGTCGGGCTCCCATACGTACTCGGCGACGTCCTGCCCGCGCAGCCTCAGCACGGCGACTCCGCGCGGCCGGTCGGTGCGCGCGGGAGGTACGCCGGGAGCGTGCATGGTCGTATCGCCGCCTCTCTGGGCCTCGACGAGGCCGAGGGTCTTTCCCCAGGGTTGAGCGTACGACACTTCCCGGTTCCCCCAGCTTCGAGATCGGCGGTGCGCATTGCGTGCCCCGGTGGGGTCACGCGGGACGGGACACGGAGGTCAGCGGCAGCCCGAGGTCGTCGAGGCGGACGGCCTCCCCGGTGCGCAACGACTCGTTGCCCGCGACCCCGGTCAGGACGCTCGCGGCGCCGTCGAGGAACCCGGCCTGCCGGCGCAGCGGGTCGCCGGAGGCGCCGCGGAACACCTCGTCGAGCAGCATCGTGTCGCCACCACCATGCCCGCCACTGGGCCCGCCACTGGGCCCGCCACTGGGCCCGCCACTGGGCCCGCCACTGGGCCCGCCACTGGGCCCGCCGCCGCCCTCGGGGATCGGCACCTGACGGGCGGGCTCCCAGTGCCGCTGCAGGAGGAGCCGCGCGCCCCGGCGGCGCGGCTGCTCCGGCTCTCCGCCCTGGCCGCCGTCCGCGGCGCGGGGGTCCACGGCGGTGGCGGC
>NZ_JBSFTC010000778.1:0-1118 GCF_053590415.1 Nonomuraea sp. NPDC003201 | reverse complement strand
ATCACCTTCTACGCCGAGGTGCCCAGCGGCGGCGACTACCGGTTGTTCCTGGATTTCCAGCATGACGGCAAGGTCCGTACCGCGGACTTCACCGCTCAGGCCGGTACCGGACAGCCCAAAACCACGGCTGAGCCGAGCGCGAGCCCTTCTCACGGCAACGACTCGCATTGATCGCAGGACACGAGGAAAGGAGATGTGATGTCTTCCCTGACTGAAGGCAGGGCTGTCGAGCTGTCGATCGGTGGCATGACCTGCGCGTCCTGCGCGAACCGGATCGAGCGCAAGCTGAACAAGCTCGAGGGCGTGAGCGCGACGGTGAACTACGCGACGGAGAAGGCGAAGGTCACCTTCCCGGATGGCGTGGACCCGCAGCAGCTGATCGCCGAGGTGGAGAAGGCCGGCTATACCGCCGCACTGCCTGCCCCGCCCGCCGAGTCCGGCGCCGGGGCCGAGCAGGAGCCTGCCGATGAGCTGCGGCCGCTGCGGCAGCGGTTGATCACCGCGGTGGTGCTGAGTGTGCCGGTGGTCGCGATGGCGATGGTGCCGGCGTTGCAGTTCACGAACTGGCAGTGGTTGTCGCTGGTGCTGGCGGCGCCGGTGGTGGTGTACGCGGGCTGGCCGTTCCACAAGGCGGCCTGGACGAACCTGCGGCACGGCGCCGCGACGATGGACACGCTGATCTCGGTCGGCACGCTGGCCGCCTTCGGCTGGTCGCTGTGGGCGCTGTTCTTCGGCAGCGCGGGCACGCCGGGCATGACGCATCCGTTCTCCTTCACGATCGAGCGCACCGACGGCTCCGGCAACATCTACCTCGAAACCGCGGCGGCGGTGACCGCGTTCATCCTGGCCGGCCGCTACTTCGAGTCCCGTTCCAAGCGGCGGGCGGGGGCGGCGCTGCGGGCGTTGCTGGAGCTGGGCGCCAAGGAGGTGGAGCTGGCCGACGGCCGGCGCATCCCCACCGACCAGCTCAAGGCCGGCGACACGTTCGTGGTGCGGCCCGGCGAGAAGATCGCCACCGACGGTGTCATCCTGGAAGGCTCCTCGGCGGTGGACGCCTCGATGCTGACCGGCGAGTCGGTGCCGGTGGAGGTGCGGCCGGGGGACGCGGTCACGGGTGC
>NZ_JBSFTC010000777.1:0-1120 GCF_053590415.1 Nonomuraea sp. NPDC003201 | reverse complement strand
TCCGTCGCCGCCGCACCGTCGGCGACGGACGGGGCGGGGCGGTTCGCCGCCCTGCCGCGCGCCTGCGGCCTCCTCACCCCGGAGCAGGCCGCCAAGGCCGTTCCGAAGGCGTTGATCATGCCGAGGGAGAACGCCGAGTGCACCTGGCATCAGAGCCTGGCCAAGGAATCCCGGTCGCTCCGGCTCGAACTGGAGATGCAGGAGCCGACCGGCACCCACGCGGAGATCGCGCTGGCCGCCGACGACTTCGACTCGCGGCGGGACGAGGCCGAACGGAGCAGGAAGTACTCCTCCCTGGGCAAGAGCTCCGAGATCACCGACCTCAAGGGGCTCGGCGACGAGGCGATGACGTGGACCGTCACCGACGATCGCCGGCCGCAGACCGAGGTCGCGATCGTCTTCCGGGTGAGCAACCTGGTGGCCGAGCTGACGCTGCGGCGTGAGGTCGCCAAGGACCCCGCCCTGCCCGAGCAGGCGGGCGCCGCGGCCCGTTCGGTCGTCGAGGCGCTGACGCGATGAGGGGCACCGTACTGGCGGGACGCTACACCCTGGTCGAGCCGCTCGGCCCGGGTGGCGGCACCTGGCTGGCCAGAGACGAGGTGCTGCACCGCGACGTGGCGGTCAAGCGGATCCCCGTCACCACCGCCCGGCCGGGCTCAGAGACGGGTGAGCGGGAGCGGGTGCTGGCCGAGGCCAGGTTCGCGGCGTCGCTGAGCCATCCCGGGCTCGTCACCGTGCACGACGTCCTCGCCTCCGGCCCTCAGCCCTGGGTCGTCATGGACCTCATCAGGGGCGGCTCGCTCGACCGGATCACCGCCGCCGAGGGGCCGCTGGAGCCGGGCCGGGTCGCCGCGATGGGGCTGCGGCTGCTCGACGCGCTGGCCGTCGTCCACGCGCACGGGCACGTGCACGGCGCGGTCACGCCGGGCAACGTCCTCATCGCCCCGACCGGCGAAACCGTCCTCGCGGGCCTCGGCGCCACCACGCCGGACGCCGCCCCCGCCGTCGATGTGCGCATGCTCGTCACCACCCTCATGTTCGCCCTGGACGGGGGCTCCACGCCCCACCCGGGCAACGCGGCCGCCTCCCCAGCGCTCCTTCCCCAGCTGCGGGAGGCGGC
>NZ_JBSFTC010000776.1:0-1122 GCF_053590415.1 Nonomuraea sp. NPDC003201 | reverse complement strand
GAGCCGCCCCCGCCCCCGTCCCCGCTCCCACCCGAGTCGGCGTCGCCTGGGCGCGAGCCGGCGCCGCCCGCGCGCGAGTCGAGCCCCTCCCGGCGGGCGGAGCTGTTCGCCGGGTGGGGCTTCGTGCGCGGGCATCCGGTGCTGCGGCGGATGTTCGCGAGCTGGCTAGTCTTCGCCGGCGCGAGTGCGATGGCGACGCCGCTGAGCTCGCTGTTCTACCTGCGCGACCTGGGCTCCACCCCCTGGCAGTACGGCCTGCTCATGGGGCTCCCTTCGCTCGGCGGCTTCCTCGGCGCGCGGCTCGCGCCGAGGCTGAGCAGGCGATTCGGCCTGGTGCGCGGCCTGTGGTGGGTGAGCCTCTGGCGCGGCCCCTGGTACGCGGTCATCCCGCTGGCCTCACCCGGCACCGCGGGCGTGCTCCTTTGCGGGTCCGGCTTCGCGGGCGTGCTCCTTTGCGGGTCCAGCTTCGCGGGCGTGCTGTTCTTCTCCGGCCTGGCGAACTCCACCATGACGACCTACCGCCGGCTCGGCACCCCGGACCACCTGCTGGCCAGGGTGTCGACGCTCTGGATCTTCGCCACGAACGTCACCCAGCCGCTCTTCATCGCCTTCGGCGGCCTGGTCGCGAGCACGCTCGGCACGCGGGCTGGCCTGTTCCTGGTCGCGGCCTTCATGTGCGTGTCCGGCCTGTTCCTGCCCCGGCGCTCGGAGGATCACGTCTGAGACCCCAGCCGGGCGCGCAGCCCGAGCACGACGTCGACCACCAGGAACGCGGCCAGCGAGATGCCCATCAGCGGCAGGAAGACCCCGACGGCCACGGCCAGCAGAGCGAGCGGCGCCAGCAGGGCCCAGGACACGTTCCGCCAGCCACCCCGGGGATACGGCTTGCCGAAGCCGCGGGTGGGCCGGCGGCGCCACCACATGCGGTAGCCGAGCACGATCAGCGTGATCAGGCCGACGGCCAGGAGCGCCAGAAGGATCTGGTTGACCAGGCCGAACAGCAGCCCCATATGCCCGTCGATGCCCCACCGGGCGAGCTTGGCGGCCAGCGAGTAGTCGGCGAAGCGCAGCTCGGCGCTCACCTGGCCGGAGGTGGCGTCGACGGCGACCTGGTCCAGGCGG
>NZ_JBSFTC010000775.1:0-1135 GCF_053590415.1 Nonomuraea sp. NPDC003201 | reverse complement strand
GCGGCGTCAGGCGCAGGCGCGGCGTCGGCGGTGGATGGCGCAGCGGGCTCGGGCTCGGAGGCGGTCGGTGACGCGCTGTCAGGCGAAGGTGGCTCTTCGGGCGAGCCTTCGCGGGCAAGGGCGGCGGTGGGCGGTGGCGTGGCCTCGGGTCCGGCCGCAGGCGAAGCGTCCGTGAGGGCTGGGTCCGCGAGCGTCGCGTCCGGGGCGTCGGCGCGAGCCGGCTCACGCCCGGGGGTGGGCGGTAGGCTCGTTCTCTCCTGAACCACTCCGGGGTCTCCTCCGCCGAATCGCACGCCTGCTTGCGAAAACGCTACCGCCCCGCAGGGGCGGTCGAAGCCAGCGCAGCACCGGAAGATCGAAAGAATCGGCGTCTCACGCCCGGAGGCGGCAGGGTGATCCCGCGACCTACGGGACCACCCGGCGCACATGTCGGCCCTGCGCACGAGAGCGGGAAGAGGGCCCGGAAACCCTTCGGACCGGACCCGTCTCGTCGGCGGCGAGCTCGGAATTCCGTTGTCTACTGGGCTCCCGGACCCGTCCCGGGTCCAACCCCCCGCCCGGTTGGGGTGCCCCGACTCGACGGACCGACGGCCCTGCACCTGGCTGTGTGGACGGAGTCACACTCCGTCACGGACGCAGGATCCGACGATGTCAGAGACGGCCAACCGGCCAAGTCCCGTGCTGGACTGCGCAGCAAACTACCGACTCCACCTCAGATGTCAACCGTGTCCCGATCAGCAGAAACATCAAGTTTTCGCAGGTAGGACATGGGGGCGTAAGCCGGTCAAAGGTCATTAGAGGACGCCTGTGAGCGGCTCGGCAAGCCCCTCAGAGCCTGCGACAGCGGCCGCTCGTGCACCACTCCGAGCCTTTGCGTGGCGCGGGTGAGAGCAACATACAGGTCGCTCGGACCCCGTGGCGACTGGGCGGCGATGAGGTCCGGCTCGGCCACGATCACCGAGTCGAACTCCAGCCCCTTCGCGTCCGCCACCCCCATCACGGCCACCGGCGCGTCGAGGGCCGCCGCCGCCCCGGCCCGCCCCACGCCCGTCGCCACCGCCCCGGCCGGGTCCGTGCCGGACGACGCCGCCGCGCGTCCCGCCCCGGATCCCGGGTTCCCGGCGCGGCCCGGGCC
>NZ_JBSFTC010000774.1:0-1138 GCF_053590415.1 Nonomuraea sp. NPDC003201 | reverse complement strand
CTGCCCGCCGCGCTCGGCGCGGCCGCCGCCACCGGCGGGCCGGTGCTCGCGGTCAGCGGCGACGGAGGGGCCATGTACGGCCTGGCCGAGCTGGCCACGCTGCACCAGCACCGGCTCGACGTGACCTGGCTGATCGTGGACGACGGCGGCTACGGCATCCTGCGCGAGTACATGACGGACGCGTTCGGCGCCGCCACGGGGACCGAGCTGGCCAGGCCGGACTTCGCCGCCCTCGCGGCGGCCTTCGGCGTCCCGGCCCGGCGCACCACTCCGGAGGACCTGGAGAGCGACCTGGCGCGGGCGCTGCGGACCCCGGGGCCGAGCGTCGTCGTGCTGCCCGCGACCCTGCGCATGTTCGCCCCCACTCACCTGGCGGGCTAGCTCTTGCGGAAGGCGTCCGCGTGGTCCCGCGCCCACTGCTCGAACGTGCGTGGCGGCCGTCCGAGCACGTCCTCCACGGTCGGGTGGACCGTCGTCTCGTCGAGCGTGCCGTCCACGAAGAACTGGAAGAAGGCGTCGACGTACTCGACCGGCATGCCCGCCTCCATCTCGGCGCGCGCCTGGCTGTTCGTCAGCCCTTCGCACCGCAGGTCCCGGTCCAGCACCCGGGCGAGAACGGCGACCTGGTCGGCGGGCAGCAGCGCGCGGGAGCCGGTCAGCTCGTGGATCCGGCCCTCGTGCTCGCCGCTCAGCAGCGCGCGGGCCGCGACGGCCGCGATGTCGTACGGGTCGACGGCCGCGACCGGCACCTCCGCGAAGGGCACCCGCACCACGTCGCCGGCCTCGAGCTGCGGGAGCCAGCGCAGCGCGTTGGACATGAACGACCTGGGCCGCAGGAAGGTCCAGGCCAGACCCGACTCGCGCACGTCCCGCTCCGAGAGCGTCATGTAGCGGGAGACGGCGTTCCCGAGGTCCTCCAGCGCGGCCGAGCCGCCGGACAGGAGCACGACGTGCCGCACGCCGGCGTCGCGGGCCAGGGCCAGCAGCCCGGGCATGTCCGCGTAGCCCGGCATGAGGAACAGCCCCTGGGCGCCGTCGAGCGCTCCGGCCAGGACGCCGGCGACGTTGGTGACCACGCCCTCCAGGATCATCCCCGAGGACAGGTCGGAGAGCTTCTCGACGCCCTCCTTGAAGACGG
>NZ_JBSFTC010000773.1:0-1138 GCF_053590415.1 Nonomuraea sp. NPDC003201 | reverse complement strand
CCTCCTGCACCGGGGCGGCCCGCCCGGCCAGGCGCGCGACCGCCTCCGCGACCAGCCCGGCGTCGGGCGGCGACAGGTCGCAGTGGTCGTCCGGTCCGATGATCAGGTCCACGTCGGGCGGCAGCGGGTAGATAGGCCGCGGCAGGGCCAGCACGCGCGGCGGCGGCGCCATCGGCCAGCCGTCGCGCACCGCCTCCAGCAGCACCGAGCGCGCGGTCCGGCGCGCGAACAGCCCCTCGGCCAGCGCCCAGCTCAGCGCGCCCACGTCCGCGCGGTCCTCGCCGCAGGCGTGCAGGCACAGGTACGGCACCAGCGGGATCCCGGCCCCGCTCGCCTGCGCCCACCCGCTGCCGCAGCCGGTCAGCACCAGCAGCGCCAGCATCGCCCGGTAGGCGGTGTCGGCGTGCGGCGTCTCGAGCCGCCCCGGCACGAGCAGGCAGCGCCCGCCGGTCTTCTCCGCCGTAACACCCAGCTCCCGCGCGATCTTCAACGTCCGCGACGCGGCCACCCCCGTGCACGCCTCCTGCCAGGCAGGCGTGTACGGCTCACCCGGGTCCGCGTACCCGGACGGCCACACGCCGGGCAACCCCGGCCGGCCCACCCCGTAAACGGCCAGCAGCAGGTCGAACACCGTCGTCACCAGCTCGTCGCCGTCCCGCAGCACCGGCACGCCCCGCCGCAGCACGCCCGGCCCGTCGTCGAAGCGCGGCAGCAGCACCTCCACCGCCTCGCCGCCGTACACGCTCAGCCGGTCACACCCGCGCCCCAGCAGCCCGCCCGGCACGTACGCGTCCTCGCGCGCCCGCAGCCGCACCAGCGACGGCAGGTCCGTGCGCTCCATGGCGTGCTCGGCGAACGGCGTCCTGTCCAGGAAGAACTCCTTGAGCAGCACATGCCCCATGGCCATCGCGAGCGCCCCGTCCGTGCCGGGGCGCACGACCAGCGTCTCGTCGGACAACCGCGTCGGATGCGTGCCGATCGCCACCACCTTCTGGCCCTTGTACCGCCCGGCGATCACCCAGGGGGTGTCCGGCGTGCGTACCAGCCGGTTGTTCTCCCCCCACAGCAGCACGTACGCCGCCCGCGCCCAGTCGTCGGCCGCCGGGCCCGCGAACCGCGGCCCCAGCACCTGCTCCGG
>NZ_JBSFTC010000772.1:0-1141 GCF_053590415.1 Nonomuraea sp. NPDC003201 | reverse complement strand
CATCGATGCGCGACTTGTTCGCCGGGAACTGGCTCACGTCCTTGTAGTTGCGGTAACCGAAATCGTGCCTTCTGCACGGCATCCGGAAATCGAAGGGGCCCGACCCCGGCTCTGACCCGGTCAAAGGGCTGGTCGACGCGCGGGGCCCGAGATTGTCGTGGGTGATCGCTAGGGTCACCGTCATGGTTGACGCAGCGGAGGTGTGGTCATGCGCCGGTTCTTCCCGGTCCGCATCGGAGGTGGCCGGATGAGCGCGTGGGAGCGCCTGGTCAAGCCGGCCAAGGGCGGTGACGTGGCCCGCGTCTTCCGCCTGCTCCTGGAGCTGGACGCCGACGATCGCAAGGCGGTGGCGGCGCAGCTGCCGCGCCACCTGTCGGGGCTGCGGGTGGAGGACTGGTGGTCCTGGCGGCACCAGCTCAGGCCGCTGCGGCTGGCGGGCGTGGCGTGCCTGGGTGGCGCGGCGGCCGTCACGGCGTGGCTGTTCAGACGCGAGTTCCAGTGGGCCGAGCCCGACGACGAGCGCGTCATCCTGCTGCTGCGGCAGCGGCCGGCCGAGTGGCGGGCCGACGTGGCCCGCCGCATCGCCGCCCGCCTGCGCCTCAACGACATGCGCTACTGGGAGGTGGCCGCGGCGCTCGTGCGCGAGACCGGGATCGAGCCGCCGGACGGCGACGCGTTCATGGTGGGCTGGTTACGCGCGCTCCACCCGGGGACGGCGGCCACCGATCCGCTGTTCACCGCGTTCGCGCCGCGGCTCTTCGAGATCGACGGCCTGGGCGAGGCGCTCCCCGCGCAGGTGGGGACCGTCGCCCGGCTCGTCGAGGACGGCCTGCTGGAGCGCAAACCGGTCATCGACGGCATCGTGGGGCGGCTGCTGCGTGACGGGCCGTCGGCGCTGAGCGCCGTGGTCGTCCTGCACGATCGGCTCGACCTCGACATCGACGAGTCCGCCGAGCGGGCCAGAGACTACACCCGGCTGCTGCCCGCCGGGCCGGTCGCGGTGGCCGACCTGGCGCTGGCGCAGCTGCGGCGGCTGGAGGAGGCGGGGCGGCTCGGCTCCCGATCGCATCCGCCCCGTTCATGCGCCTGAACCAGCCGAGATTCCCTCCGCGACCCGCTCGAACCCGGCTTCAGCTTGGGA
>NZ_JBSFTC010000771.1:0-1145 GCF_053590415.1 Nonomuraea sp. NPDC003201 | reverse complement strand
GGCCAGCCCGGGCGGCCGATAGGTGGCGATGTGCCGCAGGCCCAGCACGTCGCGGTAGAAGGCGGTGGCCCTGTCGAGGTCATCGGCGTGCTGGGGACATCGCCGACTTCCGTGCCCGGCACGGGCTGGCCAGAGTGGTCGTCGTCAACGTGTCGTCGACCGAGCCCCCGGTCGGCCCGCGCCCGGAGTTCGAGAGGCTGGCCGATCTGGAGGAGCGGCTCGCCGCGGGGGACGATGTCCTGCCGCCGAGTTCGCTGTACGCCTATGCCGCGTTCCAGGCCGGGTGCGGCTACGTGGAGTTCACCCCGTCCACCGGGCCCACCCTGCCCGCCCTGGCGGAACTCGCCGGCCTGCGGCGCCTGCCGTATGCGGGCCGCGATGGGAAGACCGGCGAGACCCTGGTCAAGAGCGCCCTGGCGCCCATGTTCGCCGACCGGGCGTTACGCGTGCGCTCCTGGTCAGGGCTCAACCTGCTCGGTGGCGGCGACGGGGCGACGCTCGCCGATCCGGCCGCCAGGTCCAGCAAGGAGCTCTCCAAGGACCAGGTCGTCGCCGGGGTCGTGGGAGAGCCCGTCGAGGGGCGGACGCACATCGACTACGTCGCTGACCTGGGAGAATGGAAGACCGCCTGGGATCACGTGACCTTCGAGGGCTTTCTCGGCGTGCGGATGGCGCTGCAGTTCACCTGGCAGGGCTGCGATTCGGCGCTGGCGGCCCCCCTCGTCCTGGACCTGGCCCGGCTGGTCGCGCGGGCGCATGAGAAGGGACGGAGCGGGGTGCTCCCCGAGCTCGGCTACTTCTTCAAGAACCCCCTGGGCACCGGCGAACACGCCCTGGCCGCCCAGTACGCCCGCCTGCTCGCCTTCGCCGAGGAGCTGTCGTGAGAGCGCTGCTGGAGCTGGTCCGCGCACCGGCCGCGCTGTCGGTGCCCGGCGACACCATGGCGGGTGCGGTCGCCGCGGGACGCCGCCCGAACCCGGGGCTGGCCGTGGCCTCGGTGCTCATGTACTGGTCGGGCATGGCGCTCAACGATTGGGCCGACCGCGAGGCCGACGCCATCGAGCGGCCCGAGCGCCCGATCCCGTCCGGCCGGGTCCGCCCGGGCGCCGCGCTCGGGGTCGCCGCCGCCCTGACCGGTGCCGGCC
>NZ_JBSFTC010000770.1:0-1147 GCF_053590415.1 Nonomuraea sp. NPDC003201 | reverse complement strand
CACGCGGCGGCCGACGCGGTGGCGCACGAGAGCGGCCCAGAGAGCGGCCCAGAGAGCGGCCCAGAGAGCGGCCCAGAGAGCGGCCCAGAGAGCGGCTACGTGGCCGTGGGCGGCAGCGCGTCGATCGGGCTGGCCATGGCGGAGGAGACGGGCGGCCCCGCGACCCCGGAGGACGTCGCGGCGTTCGCCCGGCTGCGGGAGTTCCAGGATGCCGCCGACCTGCGGGCGACCGAGCTGATGGAGGGGGTCGTCCGGAAGAGCCTCGTCCGGTGGGAGGCGGGCCAGGAGGCGAAGGCCGCCAAGGCGGAGAAGGAGGGCAAGCCGCTGCCGGTGGACCAGCGCACCCCTGAGGAGCGTCGCGAGGCGGCCGAGGGCTCCATCCGGGGTGACGTCACCGTCACCGTCGGCTACGCCGTGGACGAGGAAGGCAACCTGCACGAGCTCGTCACCACCACCAAAGGCAGCCGCCGCAAGCTCGTCGACCTGGGGCCGGGGGAGACGTGGGTCAAGGCCGTCCGCCCGAAGAAGCAGCAGCCGGAGGCTCCCGATCTCAAGGTCGTACCGGCCGAACCCGCCGAACCGGCCCCGGCCGCCAAGCCCGCCCCTTCACCGGCAGCGGCCCCTTCGGCGACTCCAGGCCCGGTGCCCGCGCCCGGGTCGGCGCTCGCGCACGCCCACGAGCCCGAGCCCGAGTCCGAACCGGTGCCACAGTCGGGAGTGGTGCCGAAGTCCGAGCCGGTGCCTCTGTCGGGGGTGGTGCCGAAGTCCGCTCCGGCGTCCCAGCCGGGGCCGCATCTCGTCGACCAGCATGAGGGCGGGAGCGCCGAAGGGGAGACGTCGGAGTCGGACGCGCCGAAGCGCAAGCGTACGGCGGAGCAGGCGCGCAAGGACGCGGAGGCGAGGCTGGTCGCCCACGCGGCCAAGCACAAGCTCAAGCTGATAGCGGTCGGCGCCAGCTCCCTGATCTGCCCGCACTGCGCGGCCAAGCTCGGGCTGGCCGGCGCCACCGTCGGCACCGGCCGGGCCAAGGACCCGCTGCGCGAGCACGTCCCCGCGAACCTCTCCCCGGCGCTGGAGGCTGGTCCAGCGGCCGTACGAGATCGCCGCGCTGCCGCACGAGGTCATCAGGCTCACCTCCAGCACGGCG
>NZ_JBSFTC010000769.1:0-1147 GCF_053590415.1 Nonomuraea sp. NPDC003201 | reverse complement strand
TCGGCCTGGCCGGCACCTTCACGTTCGATCCCAACGGCGTCACCGACGTGGCCGCCTACGTCTACGGGCTGGACACCACGCCCAAGTCCGAGGTCACGCCCGCCGCCGACGGCACGGCCACGATCGCGCTCACCCCACGCCACGACGGCCCCAACGTCCTGTCGGTACGCAGCAAGGACCGCGCCGGCCAGCTCGGCCCGATCCGCACCTACGTCTTCAACGTCAACAGCGGCAAGGGCCCGAACGGCCACTGGGCCATGAACGAGGGCCAGGGCACCGTGACCGCCGACGCCACCGGCGCGCACCCCGCCACCCTGTACGGGACGTCGTGGACCACCGGCAAGACCGGCGCGGGGCTGAAGCTGGCCAACGCCTACGCCCAGACCTCCGGCCCGATCACCGACACCAGCCGCAACTTCACCGTCACCGCCTGGGCCCGCCTGACGGGCACGACCGCCTCCGCCACCGCGCTCACCCAGGAAGGCGGCAGGACCGGCGCGGTCTCGCTGCAGTACAGCAAGACCGACGACCGGTGGGCGCTGGTGCTGGCGGGCACGGACGCCGACAACGCGACGACCGTGCGCGCCCTGTCCGGGGCCGCGCCCCGGTTGAACGAGTGGACCCACCTGGCCGGCGTCTACGACTCGGCCGCCCGCCAGATCTCCCTCTACGTCAACGGCAGGCTCGAATCCACGGTCGCCGCCACCTCGCCGTGGAACGCGGCCGGACCCCTCACCATCGGCCGCGGCAAGGTCAACGGCGCGGCGGCGGATTACTGGGCGGGCGACCTCGACGAGGTCCGCGTCTACGGCCGCGCCATGTTCGCCGATGAGCTCGCCGACCTGGTCAACAGCGCTGCCACGCTGGTCGGCCACTGGACGCTGGATGAGGAGTCCGGCCTGACGGCCGCCGACTCGTCGGGCAGGGGAACGCCCGCGACCCTGTCGGGCGGGGCCTCGTGGACGTCCGGCTGGCTGGACGGCGCGCTCGCGCTCGACGGCGTCAACGGCTACGCCCAGACCACCGCCCCCGCCGTCGGCACCAGATCCAGCTTCACCGTGGCCGCCTGGGTCCAGCTCGACTACCTGCCCACCGCCGACACCGCCGCCGTGGCCCAGCCCGGCAGCCGGACAGCCGGGTTCCAGCT
>NZ_JBSFTC010000768.1:0-1147 GCF_053590415.1 Nonomuraea sp. NPDC003201 | reverse complement strand
AGCTGGAACCCGGCTGTCCGGCTGCCGGGCTGGGCCACGGCGGCGGTGTCGGCGGTGGGCAGGTAGTCGAGCTGGACCCAGGCGGCCACGGTGAAACTCGACCTGGTGCCGACGGCGGGGCCGGTGGTCTGGGCGTAGCCGTTGACGCCGTCGAGCGCGAGCGCGCCCTCCAGCCAGCCGGACGTCCATGACGCGCCCCCGGCCAGCGTCGCGGCCGTGGAGCGGCCGGAGGACTCCGCCGCGGTCGTGCCCGACTCCTCATCCAGCATCCAGTGGCCGACCAGCGTGGCGGCGCTGTTGACCAGGTCGGCGAGCTCATCGGCGAACATGGCCCGGCCGTACACGCGGACCTCGTCCACATCGCCCGGCCAGGACTCCGCCGCGGCGCCGTTGACCTTGCCGCGGCCGATGGTGAGCGGCCCGGTGGCGTTCCACGGCTGGGTGAAGGCGACCTCGGACTCCAGCTTGCCGTTGACGTAGAGCGAGATCTGGCCCGCGGCGGAGTCGTAGACGCCGGCCAGGTGGGTCCACTCGTTCAGCCTGGGAGCGGCGGCCGACAGGGCCTTGACCGTCGCGGCGCCGTCGGCGTCGGAGTTCGCGCGGACCAGCGCCCAGCGGTCGTCGGGCTTCGAGTACTGGAGCGTGAAGCCGCCGGTCCTGGAGCCTTCCTGGGTGACGACCGTGGCGGTGGCCGCGTTGCCGGTCAGGCGGGCCCAGGCGGTGACGGTGAAGTTGCGGCTGGTGTCGGCGATGGGGCCGGAGGTCTGGGCGTAGGCGTTGGCCAGCTTCAGCCCCATGCCCGTCTTCCCGGTCGTCCACGTGGCCCCGTACAGCGTCGCCGGGTGGGCGTTCGCGGCGTCGGCGGCAACGGTGCCCTGGCCCTCGTTCATGGCCCAGTGGCCGTTCGGGCCCTTGCCGCTGTTGACGTTGAAGACGTAGGTGCGGATCGGGCCGAGCTGGCCCGCGCGGTCCTTGCTGCGTACCGACAGGACGTTGGGGCCGTCGTGGCGCGGGGTGAGCGCGATCGTGGCCGTGCCGTCGGCGGCGGGCGCGACCTCGGACTTGGGCGTGGTGTCCAGCCCGTAGACGTAGGCGGCCACGTCGGTGACGCCGTTGGGATCGAACGTGAAGGTGCCGGCCAGGCCGA
>NZ_JBSFTC010000767.1:0-1155 GCF_053590415.1 Nonomuraea sp. NPDC003201 | reverse complement strand
CGGCGATCGCGGGCGGCCCGTCCGGCCGGTGGGCCTCGGGGGACAGGGCACGCGTCACGGCCGCGACGTCCCGCGCCCTGCCGGTGAAGTCCGGCACGTCCGCGGGGAGCTGGTGGGGCGCCGCCGCGACGGGCGCGGGCGGGGCGTCGCCCGCCAGCACGGACGCGTGCACGTCGCGTAACTCCTGTCCCGGCTCGATGCCCAGCTCGTCCACGAGCTGCCGCCTGATCGTGGCGTAGGCGTTCAGGGCCTCGGCGCGCCGGCCGCTGTGGTGCAGGGCGAGGATCAGCTGCTGCCACAGGTCCTCGCGGTAGGGGTGCTCGCCGATCAGGTCGCGCAGGTCGTCGATCGCGGCGGCGTGCTCGCCGCGGGCCAGCTTCAGCGCCACCAGCTCCTCGACCGCGGCCAGCCGGGCCTGGGTGAGCGCGCGCAGCCGCCCGTCCCACAGCGGGCTGGCGGGCAGGTCGCCGAGCGGGGTGCCGCGCCACAACGCCAGCGCCCGGCGTAAGTGCTCCGCCGGCTCCTCGGTACGCCCCGCCGCCCGCGCCCTGGCCACCAGGTCCTCGAACTCCAGGGCGTCCAGCCGCCCCGTGTCGAGCTGCATCACGTAACCGGCGGGCCGGGCCTCGATCTGGACGCCGGCCGAGCGCAGCGTGCTCACGTACGTGCGCAGGTTGGCCACGGCCGAGGACGGCTGCGTCCGGGGCCACAGCACCTCGACGAGCGCCTCCGAGCTGACCACCTCGTTGGCCTCCAGCAACAGCGAGGCGAGCAGGAGCCTGGGCTTCCTGCCCGCGATGCGTAGGGGCCCTGCCGGGACCCGGGCCTGCAGCGGCCCAAGAACACTGAATACGGGCTGTTCAACCACCATGACCGCGCGTTCTCCTGAGCTGGGCGCCGTGCGAGGGCGTCCGTTGGGTGAAGCGTTCAAGCTGGAAGGGCCTTTATACCGATTTTGGATGTTCTTTGTATGCCGGACTCGCAATCTTGATCCGCAGCAAGAGCGCTTCGGAAGATCTAACGGACAAGATTCGCGGCTCCGGCGGGCATCGCCCCTCGCTGCGCGCAGAAAGGTATCCGCATGAGAACCAGAGGGGTGCTTACGGCCGGGCTCGCCCTGCTCTTCAGCCTCACGACGGGCCCGATCGCGACGGC
>NZ_JBSFTC010000766.1:0-1168 GCF_053590415.1 Nonomuraea sp. NPDC003201 | reverse complement strand
CACGAGGCGCTGGCCGGGCTGTCAGAAGGGGACCGCCGCGCCTGGCACCTGGCGGCGGCCGCGCTCGGCCAGGACGAGAACGTCGCCGCCGCGCTCACCGAGACCGCCGCCCGGGCCCGCGACCGCGGCGGGTACGGCGACGCCGCGACCGCCCTGGCCAGGGCCGCCGAGCTGACCCCGGCGCCGCACACCCGGGCGGTCAGGCTCAAGGACGCCGCCATGGCCGCCTGGCTCGGAGGCCGTCCGGGGCAGGCGGAGTCCCTGCTGGCCGAGGCCCGCGACCACGCGGGCGGGGACCGCGCGCTGGAGATGGAGATCGCCCAGCTGCGGGGCAGGTTCGAGCTGAACTCCGGAAGCGCCGCCGAGGCGGTGCGGATCCTGGCCACGGGCGACAGCCTGGACATGCTGGCCGACGCCGCCGAGGCGGCCTCGTACGTGGGCGACACCGCCGCCATCGCCGAGATCGGCCGGCGGGCGGCGGCCTTCCCCGAAGGGTTCCTGCGCGACGTGCTGACCGGCATCGGCCTGATGCTCTCCGACGGCACCGGGCACGGGATGCTCAGGCAGGCGCTGGGCAGGACCGGGGAGCTGACGGAGGCGGCCGGGTTCCTGTGGGCGACCGCGGCGGCCAGTTACCTGGGCGAGGCCGATCTGGCGGTCGACCTGGTCGCCCGGGCGGGCCGGGTGGCCAGGGTGTCGGGGATGGTGGGGCAGCTGCCGGTGGTGCTGGAGTTCGTGGCCACCGGCGAGCGGATCGCCGGGCGGCTGGCGGAGAGCCAGGCCATCTCCGAGGAGGGGCTGGAGCTGGCCCGCGAGGCCGGGTACACCAACACGGTGGCCGCGCACCTGGCCAACCTCGCGGTGCTGGCGGCGCTGCGCGGCGAGGAGGAGACGTGCCGTAGGCACGCCCACGAGGCGCTGGCCATCGCGATCCCGCACCGGGTGGGCCTGCGCGCGGGCGTGGCCGCGTACGCGCTGGCCATGCTGGACCTGGGGACGGGCCGTTTCGCCGCGGCGCACGACCGGTTCACCGCGATCACGGCCGCGGGCCCGGGGGCCGGGCATCCGATGGTGGTGTGGCGCTCGGCGCCGGATCGCATCGAGGCGGCCGTGGGCGCGGGCGACCTGGAGGCGGCGCGGGCGGCGCTGGAGGCGTACGAGCGCTGGT
>NZ_JBSFTC010000765.1:0-1185 GCF_053590415.1 Nonomuraea sp. NPDC003201 | reverse complement strand
ACACCCGCGCGGTCGACGTGGTGATGCTGCTCAACGACGCGGTCACCCCGGAGCCGATGCGACCCGGCTGGAAACAGGCACCGCGACGTGGACGAGACGGCCGCCGAGGCCGAACGCGCGCTCGGCCCCGGCCGGTACGCCGAAGCACGCCACCGGGGCCGCGCGCTGAGCGCCGAGGAGGTGCTCGACCTGGCCGGTGAGTGACGGTGAGCGCTTGGTGAGCGCCCGGCGAGCGGGACCGGCGACGCTGTCGCCATGACCCAACACCTCGTGAACAAGACGGTCCTGATCTCCGGCGCCAGCGTGGCCGGTCCCGCCCTCGCGTACTGGCTGCAGCGGTACGGGTTCACCCCGACCGTCGTGGAGCTGGCCCCGGCGCTGCGGGAAGGCGGCTACAAGGTCGACCTGCGCGGCGTGGCGATGGACGTCGTCGACCGGATGGGCCTCACCCCGGCTGTCAAGCGGTACAGCACGCGGATGCGCGGCGGCGCCTGGGTGAACGCGGCCGGCAAGCCGCTCGCGACCCTGGGCCCCGACCTCATCGGACTGCGGGCCCCCGGCGACGACGAGGTGCTGCGCGGCGACCTGGCCCGCATCATGTACGACGCGACCAAGCAGGGCGTGGAGTACCTGTTCGGCGACAGCATCACCGGCCTCACCCAGGGCCACGACGGCGTCATGGTGACCTTCGCGCGCTCCGCGCCGCGCATGTTCGACCTCGTGATCGGCGCGGACGGGCTGCACTCGAACCTGCGGGCCCAGGTCTTCGGCGAAGAGGCGACGTTCGTGCGCCCGCTCGGCATGCACGCGTGCGTGTTCACCGTGCCCAACCACCTCGGCCTCGACCGCTGGGAGCTGATCTACCCGACGCCGGGCAAGGTCGTGAACCTCTACAGCACCCGGCAGTCCGCCGCCAAGGCACAGTTCATCTTCCCCACCCCCGCCGTGCTGCCCGATCGCCGCGACGTCGCGGCACAGCAGCGCCTGGTCGCCGAGACCTTCGCCGGCGCCGGTTGGGAGAGCGCCACACTGCTGGCCGCCATGCCGCACTCCCCCGACTTCTACTTCGACTCCGCCAGCCAGGTCCGGTTGGACCGCTGGTCGGCCGGGCGGATCGCGCTGGTCGGCGACGCCGCGCACAGCCCGTCGCCGCTGTCGGGGCAGGGCACCAGCCTCGCCACCCCG
>NZ_JBSFTC010000764.1:0-1187 GCF_053590415.1 Nonomuraea sp. NPDC003201 | reverse complement strand
GTCGCGGGCCGCCGCCGGCGTGAGGAAGTCGGGGAAGTACGGCGCCTCGGGCGCCAGCGCGGTCAGCCAGCGCAGCCCGGAGGCCATCCTGGAAAGCCTGGCCGGGCTCTCGCGCAGGGCTCGCTCCCAGGGCCGGAAGGCCGGCGCCTTGTCCTTGTCCTGCAGCCGGAACCTGCTGAGCACGACCTCCCACAACGGGTCCGCGCCCGCGGCCACTGTCGTGCGCGCCACGTCGTCCGCCGTGAAATGAATGCGCAGCAGCCCCACGAACCCTCTTCTCGGACACCGGCGAGCAGCTTGTTTTCACTAGGCTGCAAAGGGTCTGGCCGAGGCATCGTACCAACGACCACCATGTGACCAACGATGATCGACAATCCCCCAGAGTCCCTGTTATCCGAGCGCTACCGGCTGATCCGGGCGCTCGGCCGAGGCGGCATGGGCACCGTCTGGCTCGCCCGTGACGAGACCCTCGACCGCGAGGTCGCGGTCAAGGAGGTGCTGCTCTCGCCCGACATCGCGGCGGAGGAGCGCGCCGAGCTGTGCGAGCGCACGGTGCGGGAGGCGTACGCGGCGGCGCGGCTGAGCCATCCGGGCATCGCCACCGTCCACGACGTGTTCTCCGAGGACGGCCGCCCGTGGATCGTCATGGAGCTGCTGCGCGGGCGCACGCTGCAGGACTCGATCCGCGACGACGGCCCGTGGGCGCCGCAGCGGGTGGCCCGGCTCGGCGCCGACCTGCTGACGGCCCTGTCGGTCGCGCACCGGCAGGGCATCCAGCACCGCGACGTCAAGCCCGGCAACGTGTTCCTGTGCGACGACGGCCGGGCGGTGCTGACGGACTTCGGCATCGCCAGGATCGACGGCCAGGTCACCATCACGCAGTCGGGGCTGCTGATCGGCTCGCCGGGGTTCATCGCGCCGGAGCGGTTGCGGGGCGAGCGCGGCGGACCGCAGTCGGACCTGTGGTCGCTGGCCGCCACGCTGTACACGGCGGTGGAGGGCACCTCGCCGTTCCACACCGCGTCACCGCTGGCGACGCTGCACCGGGTGCTCACCGAGGATCCGCGGCCGTCCGCGCGGGCGGGTGCGGCGCTGGGGCCGGTGCTGCTGCGCATGTTGTCGCGCGAGGCCGCCGACCGCCCGGACCCCGCGCTGGCGGGCCGGTGGCTGGAGGCCGCCGCCTCCGG
>NZ_JBSFTC010000763.1:0-1195 GCF_053590415.1 Nonomuraea sp. NPDC003201 | reverse complement strand
GTGTGCGCGCCGTCGCGGCCGGTGCCGGTCAGCGGCGCGCGCTCGGGCCGCTCGACGCCGCTCACGGTGAAGACCTGGTCGAGGACGGCGTTCACCTCGTCACGCAGATCCTCGCCGACATCGGTGAGCTCGGCCTGGTACGGCCACAGGGAGTCCAGCGCCGCCACCAGCCTGCGCCGCGACTCCTCGGTCCCCTGCGCCAGGGTGCGGAACCAGCGTCCCGCCCAGTCGCGGTGGTAGGTGATCTCCTTCACGCCCTTGGCCGCCACCGCCGCCAGGACCTGGTCACGGCTGGTTCGCAGCCGCTCCAGCAGCGCGAGCCGGGCCACCGAGAACAGCAGCAGCCGCACGACGACGTGCGCGAAGTCCCCGTTCTCCACCTCGGCGAGCCGGACGTTGCGGAACTGCTCCGCGTCGCGGAAGTACGCCAGCGCGTCCTCGGCCGGCGCCGGCGAGCCCTCGGGGAGGGCGGGCACGACGCCGGGATCCGCGGCCGCCGCCCGCGACAGCAGCAGGCGGGCCTGTCCGAGCAGGTCGAGCGCCATGTTCGCCAGCGCGATGTCCTCTTCCAGGTCGGGCGCGCGGCTGCACCACTCGGACAGGCGCTGCGACATGATCAGCGCGTCGTCGCCGAGCATGAGGCAGTACGCGGCCAGCTCGGCGGCGTCCACGCCCGGCGGCACCGTGGTGTCGACCCCGGCCAGGGGGTCCTCGAAGCCGGTGCCGAAGGCCCACTGCGAGGAGTCGCCGGCGAATTCGTCGTTCATGAGTCCAACCGATCACATGTGCGGGACGTTGTCGGGAATGTCGTAGAACGTCGGGTGTCGGTAGACCTTGTCGCCGCTCGGCGCGAACAGCGGGTCCTTCTCGTCCGGGCTGGAGGCCGTGATGGCGTCGGCCCGTACGACCCAGATGCTCACGCCCTCGTTGCGCCGGGTGTAGACGTCGCGCGCGTGCCGTACGGCCATCGCGTCGTCGGCGGCGTGCAGCGATCCGACGTGCACGTGGTTGAGACCCCGCTTGCCGCGGACGAACACCTCGTACAGCGGCCACTCCCGCCGGTCGGCGCTCATCGCGTGCCCGCCCGCTCCGCGAACGCCGACGCGGCCTCGCGTACCCAGGCGCCGTCCTCGTGCGCTGCCCGGCGGTGCGCCATGCGCTGCAGGCGCCTTCGGTGCCGAAGGCCGTCATGACC
>NZ_JBSFTC010000762.1:0-1215 GCF_053590415.1 Nonomuraea sp. NPDC003201 | reverse complement strand
GGTGTGGTGAGGGCGGTGTCGAGGAGTTGGTTGCCTTGGGTGGTGGTGATGCGGTGGTAGCCGGCTTGTTCGATGCGGGTGATGTCGGTGGTGGTGAGGTGGGCGCTCATGCCGCTGGGTTGGTGCCAGAGTCCCCAGGCGAGGGCTTGGGCGGGTAGGCCGGTGGTGTGGCGGTGGATGGCGAGGGCGTCGAGGAAGGCGTTGGCGGCGGAGTAGTTGCCTTGTCCGGCGCTGTCGAGGGTGCCGGCTGAGGAGGAGTAGAGGACGAACGCGGCCAGGTCGAGGTGGCGGGTGGCTTGGTGCAGGTGCCAGGCTGCGTCGGCCTTGGGCCGCAGTACCCGGTCGATCTTGTCGGGGGTGAGGGAGGTGACCACGCCGTCGTCCAGCACCCCGGCGGTGTGGAAAACAGCCGTCAGCGGGTGCTCGGCGGGGATCCGGTCAAGGAGGGTGGCCACCTGCTCGGGGTCGGACAGATCGCAGGCCGCGATGTCGACGGTTGCGCCGGCTGCTTCCAGGTCGGCTCGGAGCTGGTCGGCGTCGGGGGCTTGGTCTCCTCGGCGGGAGGCCAGCAGCAGATGCTTGGTCTGGTGCTCGGTGGCGAGGTGTCGGGCCATGATGGCGCCCAGGCCGCCGGTGCCGCCGGTGATCAGTACCGTGCCGTCGGGGTCCAGGCTGCGCGGCATGGTGAGGATGATCTTGCCGGTGTGGCGGGCCTGGGCCATGTGCCGGAAGGCTTGGCGGGCCTGCTGCACCGGCCAGCACCGCACCGGCAACGCCGCCAACCCGCCGCCAGTGAACAGGTCCAGCAGTTCGGCGAGCATCTGGCCGATACGGTCGTGCCCGGCATCCATGAGGTCGAAGCTGCGATACCGCACCTGCGGATGGGTGCTGGCCACCTGGGCGGGATCGCGCCGGTCTGTTTTGCCGAGCTCGATGAACCGCCCGTCAGGGGTGAGGAGATCGAGGGAGGCGTCGGTGAACGGCCCGGCCAGCGAGTTGAGCACCACATCCATCCCCGCCCCGCCCATCACCGTGGCGAAGGCATCGGCGAAGTCCAGGTCGCGCGAGGAAGCGATGTGATCATCCGGCACACCCAGCGCCCGCAGCACGTGCTGCTTGGCAGGCGAGGCCGTGGCGAACACCTCCGCACCCAGATGCCGGGCGATCTGGATCGCGGCCATACCCACCCCACCCGCGCCGGAGTGGATCAGCACC
>NZ_JBSFTC010000761.1:0-1222 GCF_053590415.1 Nonomuraea sp. NPDC003201 | reverse complement strand
TCGGCGACGAATCGGCGGGCGTCGGCTTCCATCTCGCGTAGTTGTTTGACGTGTCGTTCGAGTTCGGCGGCGGTGTTGTTGAAGGTGCGTGCCACTTCGGCCAGCTCGTCGGAGCCGTGGACCGCGATTCTGGTCCGTAGTTCGCCTTGGCCCAGCAGGCGTGCCGCGTGGCCGAGTTCGCGTACCGGGCGTAGCACGCCGCGGGTGGCCAGCGATGCCAGGATGACCGCGAACGCCAGGGCCGCCACGCCGATGAGCCAGGCGGACGCGGCGAGTTGGTCGATGCTGCGCTGTTCGGGAGCCAGGCTGTGCACGGTGTAGACCTCGATGCCGGAGGCCCGCGTCTTCTGGCCCGGCTCGACGATCAGCAACGGCGTGCCGATGATCAGCTGGGGCCCGTCCTGCCACACCACGCGTTGCCACGCGATGTCGCCGTCGGCCACCTCCCGCCGCAGCCCCTGGGGAATCATCCGGGGATCCAGACCCTGGCGGCATGGCCTGCCGAAAGGCAGGCATGGCCGGCCGGGGCCGGCCGGTGAGCGCGTCTCGTGGTAGACGGCGACCGCGTCGTTCTCCCCGTCCGCCACGGTCCCGGCGATCCTGCCGAGCTCGCCCGCGTCCGGCGCCGCGCTCCGCAACGGGAAGACCGCCTCCAGACGGCTCTTCATCGCCTGCACCGCGGCATCCTGGGTCCGCTGCAGGATGTCATTGCGGGCCTGAACGTACATCCCACCGGCCACCGCCGCCGCGGTGACCACGCACAGCAACGCGAACGCGAACAACAACCGGGCACGCAGCCCCAGGCCCGGCCAAGCTGCCACCAGCCGCTTCACACCGGCCCGAACCGGTACCCGAACCCACGCACCGTCTGCACATAGACAGGCGCCGCCGAGTCGTCCTCGATCTTCGCCCGCAACCGCTGCACACACGCGTCCACCAGCCGCGAGTCACCGAAATACCCGTGCTCCCACACCGACTCCAGCAACTGCTGACGGCTGTACACCCGACCCGGCGCAGCCGACAACTCCAGCAACAACCGCAACTCGGTCGGAGCCAGACCCACCACCACCCCACGATGGGCCACCACCAACCCGGCCCGATCAATGGTCAGCTCCCCATACCGCTCCAGCTCCGCCTGATCCCGGCCGATCCGCCGCAACACCGCCCGAATACGCGCCTCCAACACCCTGGGCTGCACCGGCTTGACCACATAATCGTCGGC
>NZ_JBSFTC010000760.1:0-1250 GCF_053590415.1 Nonomuraea sp. NPDC003201 | reverse complement strand
GCAACGGCTGGGCCGACTATGAAGATGGCGACTATGCCTACTATGCGGGCCCCGTCTACGCCTCCGCCAAGGGCAAGTGCATCGACCTGGTGGGCCAGCAGCCCGCCCACGTCGGTCCCGTCGCCGCTGACCAGCGCCAGCAGCAGGTCGCGGGCGGACGGCCGGGCCCGCGGATCCTTCTCCAGCGCGGCCTCGATCAGCGTGGCCAGCCCCGGGGGCAGCGCGCTCACGTCGGGGTGGTGCGTCAGCACGCGGTGCATGACGCCGCCCAGGTTCTCGCCGCCGAACGCGTCCTGCCCGGTGGCCGCGAACACCATGATGGCGCCCCACGCGAACACGTCGGCCGCCGTCCCCGCCCGCTGCCCGGTCAGCACCTCGGGCGCCATGTAACCGGGCGTTCCGGCCAGCTCGCCGGTCCTGGTCAGCGACATCTCCGTCGTCCTGGCGATGCCGAAGTCGATCACGCGCGGCCCGTCCGGGCCGAGCAGCACGTTGTCCGGCTTCAGGTCGCGGTGGACGACGCCCGCCTCGTGGATCGCGGTGAGCGCCGTGGCCACCGCCGTCCCCAGCCGGTGCAGGTCGTCGCCGGTGAAGCGCCGCCCCTCCCGTACGGCCTCGCGCAGGCTCGGGCCCGGCACGTACTCCGAGACCAGGTACGGTTTGCCGCCGTCGAGATCGGCCGCCAGCAGCCGGGCGGTGCAGAACGAGGCCACCCGCTCCGCCGCGGCCGCCTCCTTGGCGAAGCGCCCGCGGTCGCCCGCCGCGTGCAGCACCTTCACCGCCACCCGCCGCCCATCGGGGTCGTAGGCGTCGTAGACGACCCCCTGGCCTCCCGCGCCGAGCCGCCCGGCCAGCCAGTAGTCCCCGATCTGCTGCGGGTCTCCCGCGATCAGCGCCTCCACGGCGGGTTAGATGCCCCCGGATCCGCCAAAGTTGCGGTGAGCACGCAGGGAGTTCCGGTCGGTGTCCGGTCTGCGCGTATCGTCGGTCCGGTGAGCTTGATGTGGGTCGCCGACGCCGTACCGGCGCTGGTCGCGGTCTCGTTCGCGGTTTCATTGGTGGCGGCCACGTCGTTCCGCCCGCGGCTCAGGTCGCGCCTGCCCGCGCTGACGCTCCTGGCCGCGGCCGTCTCCCTGGCCGTCACGATCGCCCACGTCATGGGCGTGGTGGAGGCGGCGCCCGGCGCCGACGCGCTGGGGATGGCCGAGGGGCTGGCGCTCGCGGCGCTGGCCGGCCTGGTCGTCCGGTAC
>NZ_JBSFTC010000759.1:0-1269 GCF_053590415.1 Nonomuraea sp. NPDC003201 | reverse complement strand
ACCTGGGCCAGGCCCTCGCCGGCGGCCTGCCCGCGGACGAGAGCTGGCGGGTGCACTTCCACGTCCCACTGCACGACGCGCCGCCCCCACCGCTCGCCACCAGCGCCCCCTACCTGCGTGACCTGCTGGACACGCTCCTCGGCGGCCCCGGCCCGCTGACCCGGCACGTCGAGGTGGAGACCTACACCTGGAACGTGCTCCCCGGCGCGTCCCCGGATCTCGCCGCCGGCATCGCCGCCGAGCTCGACTGGATGCGAGGCCGGCTGACCTCGCTCGGCATGAAGGAGCAGTGATGGCACCGCTGATCGTGATCAACGTGGTGGGCCTGACCCCCCGCCTGCTCGCCCACATGCCGAACGTGGCCAAGGTGGGAACGGCGGCCACGCTGCGGCCCGTACTCCCGGCCGTCACCTGCTCGATGCAGGCCACCCTGCTGACCGGCGCGATGCCCCGCGACCACGGCATCGTCGGCAACGGATGGTACTTCCGAGACCTCGGCGAGGTCCTCCTGTGGCGCCAGCACAACGCACTCATCCAGGGCGACCAACTGTGGAGCGCCGTACCCGGCCTGCGCACCGCCAACGTCTGCTGGTGGTACGCGATGGGCGCGGCCACCGACCTGCTCGTCACCCCGCGCCCCATCTACCACGCCGACGGCCGCAAGTCGCCCGACTGCTACACCCGCCCGCCCGCCCTCCACGACGACCTCGAGGCCGCGCTTGGGCCGTTCCCCCTGTTCACCTACTGGGGCCCGAACGCGGGGATCACCTCCTCAGCATGGATCATCGCCGCGGCCCGCCGCATCCTGGCCCGCGAACGTCCCGACCTGCTGCTGGTCTACGTCCCGCACCTCGACTACGACCTCCAGCGGTACGGCCCCGACGGTCCCGAGGCGATCGCCGCGGCCCGCGCCGTCGACACCGCGCTCGCCCCACTGCTCACCGAGGAAGCCGAGGTGGTCGTGCTCTCGGAATACGGCATCACCCCCGCGTCCCGCCCGATCGACATCAACCGGGCGCTGCGCGCCGCCGGGCTCCTGGAGGTCCACACCCAGGCCGGCATGGAATACCTCGACCCGTGGACGTCCCGGGCCTTCGCCGTCGCCGACCACCAAGTCGCCCACCTCTACGTACGCGACCCCGCCGACCTCGACCGCACCCGCGCCGTCATCACGGAGCTGACCGGCGTGGACGAGGTACTCGACCACGCGGGCAAGACCAAGTACGGGCTCGACCACGAACGCGCCGGCGAACTCGTCGCCGTCGCCGA
>NZ_JBSFTC010000758.1:0-1274 GCF_053590415.1 Nonomuraea sp. NPDC003201 | reverse complement strand
GCGCGTCCCGTCCCACGGCCCGCAGGCGGGTCCTGCTGGCCGGCGCCTGGCACGACGCCCACGTCCACCTGCGCGAGTCCCTCGGCGTGGGGGACGCGTTCGACGGCCCGGCGATCGTCGAGCAGGACGACACCACCGTGGTCGTGCCGCCCGGCTGGTCGGCGGACGTGGACGAGGCCGGCAACCTGCACCTGCGCCGGACGGACGGCGCCCACAACCCCCGTCGGAAGGCCTGAACGTGCGGCTCGACCCCGTCACCATGGAGATCGTCGGCAACCGGCTCAGCGCCATGACCGAGGAGATGTGCCTCACCCTGCAGCGCACCAGCCGCTCCCTGTACGTCAAGGAGACCGCCGACTTCTGCTGCGCCTTCGCGGGCCTGGACGGCGGCTTCGTCGCCTACCCGCGCGGCATCGGCGTCTCCGGCTTCGTCGGCCTGAACATGCTGACCGCCGTCCAGGCCGCCGGCCCGCTGGAGCCCGGAGATGTGATCATCACCAACGACCCGTACCGCTCCGGCGGCCTGGCCACCCACCTGACGGACATCCAGCTCATCGAGCCGTATTTCCACGAGGGCGAGCTGGTCGGCTACGGCTGGGCGTTCATCCACTGCTCCGACATCGGCGGCCGGGTGCCGAGCAGCCTGTCGCCGGTCAACGACGAGATCTTCCAGGAGGGCCTGCAGATCCCGCCGGTCAAGCTGGTGCGCGCCGGGGAGCCGAGCCGCGACGTGGAGGCGCTGATCTCGGCCAACAGCCGCACCCCCGAGGCGAACCTGGGCGACATCAGGGCCATGCGCGCGGCGCTGCGCACCGGCCGGGAGCGGCTGGCCGGCGTCGTCGCCCAGCACGGCCCGGCCACCGTGCTCGACGCGCAGCGCGACCTGGTCGAGTACACCGCGGGCAAGGCACGCGCCGCCCTGGCCACGCTGGGCGACGGCACCCACCGCTTCGTGGACTACCTCGACGACGACGCCGTCTCCAGCCTGCCGGTCCGCCTGTCGGTCACCGCGACGCTGCGCGCGGGCGACCTGCACCTCGACTTCACCGGTACGGATCCGCAGGTCGCCGCGGCGTTCAACATCGCGACCCTGGGCCGGCCGCACGCCTGGATCACCACCAGGGTGCTCGCGCTCATCTGCACCCTCGACCCCGGCATCGCGCTCAACGCGGGGCTCATCGCGCCGATCACCGTCACCACGCCCGAGGGCTCGCTGGTCAACCCCGTGCGCCCGGCCGCCGTGGGCGTGCGGCACGCCTCGGCCAACCGCGTCA
>NZ_JBSFTC010000757.1:0-1276 GCF_053590415.1 Nonomuraea sp. NPDC003201 | reverse complement strand
GGCGGCGGGCCGGGTCGGGGTCGAGGAGGTCGCGCAGGAGGGCGGTGAACGGGTCCTTCGCCTCGATCGCGATCCCCTGCCGGACGGCCTCCGCGGTGGCGGCGGGTGTGGCCCGGACGAAGGGCGGCCTGCCGAGCGCCGCCGTGTAGAGGATCGCGCCGAGCGCCCAAAGGTCGGCGGCGGGCCCCGGCACGACCCCCTCACCCGCTGCCGGCCCGTCGTCGGAGGTGAGCTCCGGTGCGGTGAAGCCGGGCATCCTGGCGGCCGTCTCGGTGGCGAGGGCCGGGATGGCGAAGTCGTTCAGCACCACGTGGCCGCCCGGGGCCAGCAGGACGTTGCCCGGGTGCAGGTTGCCGTGGGTGACGCCGTGTCGGTGCGCGTACGCCAGCGCGTCCAGCACGCGCAGGCCGATCGCGGCGGCCGCGGCCGGGCCGAGGGCGGCGCGCTGGTGGAGTTCGGCGCGCAGGGACCAGCCGTTGACGACCGGGGAGAGGATCCACACCTCGGTGCCGACGCCGACGACCTCGTGGACGGGGTGGATCGACGGGTGCCGCAGGCTCCCCGCGGCCATGGCCTGCCGGCGTACCTCGTCGAAGTCGGCCCGGCCCTCCGGGAGCGGCAGGCGCTTGGCCGCCACCTCCATACCGGTGCGGCGGTCGAACACCCGCAGAGCGCGGCCGGGCGCACCCTGGGCGAGGGGGCCGATCGGGTGGAAGCGGTCGCCGGTCATGAGTTCCTCTGGAGTCTGGCCGCGGTGGTGCGTGCCGCGCGCATGGCGGTGTCCCGCATCTCGGAGGTGACCGCGGAGCCGTTCCCCATCACGGACACCTCGATCACCATCGTGCGGATACGCAGCCAGACGTTGCTGCTCACGCTGGACAGGATGCCCACGGTGGTGTCCTGGGAGAAGCACTCGTCGCCGAGGCCGGGCACGTCCTTGACGGGGGTGGTGACCGCGCGCTCCACCTTCGAGGTGCCGGTCTGCGACTGCCGGCGTTTGCGGAGGGCGTCGAACACCTTGCGCGCGGTGTCCACGTTCGGCTGGATCTTGATCGTGACGCCGGCGCCGTCCACGGTGACCGAGCACGTGGACGACTTGCTCGGCAGTACCCGGTCCGTGGGGACGACCACCGCGCACGGGTCGGGGGAGGGGGCCGCCGCCGCGGTCCGGGACCGGCTCGGGGTCGCGGCCGGAGTAGAAGACGTCGCCGGGGAAGGCCTCACGGCCCGGCGGACGGCGCAGCAGCAGGGAGACGGCGCGGTACGCGTCCGCCTG
>NZ_JBSFTC010000756.1:0-1277 GCF_053590415.1 Nonomuraea sp. NPDC003201 | reverse complement strand
GGTGGTGGCCGGGGTCGCGGGGCTGATCGCGGGAGCCTGCTCCATGGCGGCCGGCGAGTACACCTCGGTGAAGTCCCAGACCGAGCTGATGCGGGCGGAGATCGCCGTCGAGCGGCGGGAGCTGGCCCGCAATCCCGAGGGCGAGCAGGCGGAGCTGGCGGCGATGTACCGGGCGAAGGGGCTCGACGCGGACCTCGCGCGGAGGGTGGCCGAGGGACTGTCGGCCGATCCCGAGCAGGCCCTGCGGGTACACGTGCGGGAGGAGCTGGGCGTGGACGTCGACGACCTGCCCTCGCCGTACGTGGCCGCCGCGTCGTCGTTCGGAGCGTTCGCGGCCGGGGCGCTGGTGCCGCTGGTGCCGTTCCTGTTCGGGGCGTCCGGGCTGGTCGTCGCCATGATCGTGAGCGTGCTGGCGCTGTTCGGGTTCGGGGCGGCGGTGGCGCGCATGACCGCGCGGCCGTGGTGGCTGGGCGGGCTGCGCCAGCTCGCGCTGGGTGCGGGGGCCGCCGCCGTGACGTTCGGGCTGGGGAATCTTCTGGGCGTCACCGTCTCGTGAGACCCCGCCGGGAACGTGTGACATTCTCGTGACTGTACGTGACGTCTCCCTGGGCGGATCATGTCGGCATGGACGGATTCCTCGACGAGACCCGCTCGGGAGTGACCGAGCTGCGCGTCCACGGCGTCTCCGGCACACCCCCCGAGGGCATGCTGAACCACCCCCACCCCTGGATCGTCGCGGGCGACGGCACCACCGGGTTCTACCGGCGCTGGTGGACCGACGGGCCGCCGGACGGCGAGCACGCGGACGTGCCGGACTCCCGCCATCGGGAGGCGTACGCGTGGGGCGGTCTCACCTCCGGCGGCAAGACGATCGCCCTGTGGCTGCTCCTGCTGCCGTTCGCGCTGGCGAACCTGTCGTACTTCATGCTCCCCAGACCCGCGCGCGGCACGGGCCTGCGGCACGTGACCGAGGCGGCGCAGCGGCTGTTCGCCCTGCTGCTGACCGGGACCCTCGTCGGGGCCGTCACGCGGGCCAGCGTCGACCTCGTCGGCTGGCAGTGCACCGCGGCCGGGCGGGCCTGCACCTACGACACCGCGCCCGTGTGGGTGCACTGGCTCGGCGCGCTGTGGGGCAACGAGCCGTCCCGGCGGCTGGCGGTCACCGCGCTCGTCCCGCTGCTGGTCGTGGCGCTGCTGTGGTGGATCGCCCGGCGCACCTGGCAGCGCGACGAGCGCACGGCCGTGCCGCCCGACGGCGGCGGCGACACCGAGCTGCC
>NZ_JBSFTC010000755.1:0-1281 GCF_053590415.1 Nonomuraea sp. NPDC003201 | reverse complement strand
TGGGCTTGATCCGGTTTGACGGACATCCGAGATCAGGGGCTCGTCCCCGGAAGGATGTCCATGATGGAGAGCATGGGGAAGAAGAAGCCGCGTCCTCGCCGCTCGTTCACGCCGGAGTTCAAAGCCGAGATCGTCGAACTGTGCCAGCGCGGTGACCGCTCGGTCGGGCAGGTGGCCAAGGACTTCGACCTGACCGAGACCGCGGTGCGGCAATGGGTCCGCCAGGCCGAGGTCGACACCGGCCAGCGGGACGGGCTCACCAGCAGCGAGCGGCAGGAGCTGGAGGCATTGCGGCGGGAGAACCAGCGTCTTCGCCAGGACGTCGACGTGCTCAAGCGAGCGACGGCTTTCTTCGTGAGGGAGACCCGGTGAGCGTGCACCCGTTCATCGAGGCGGAGAAACAGGGCGGCCACAGCGTCAAGCGGGCGTGTGAACTGCTGGGAGTCTCCCGTGCCGCCTTCTATGCCCGCCGCAGCCCGATCCCTGGGCCGCGTGCCGTGCGCGATGCCGAGTTGGCCGAGCGCGTCGCTGAGGTGCACGCGCGCTCGCGGGGCAGCTACGGTGCGCCCCGGGTGCACGCGCAACTGCGCCAGGACGGCGAGCGGTGCGGTAGGCGGCGGGTGGCCCGGCTGATGCGCGAGCTCGGTTTGGTCGGACGGTATCGGCGGCGCCGGCAGCGGACCACCATCCCCGACCCGGGCGCCGGCACTCGACCGGATCTGATCGGCCGCGACTTCACACCCGATGCGGCCGGACTCGATGCCCGCTGGTGTGGTGACATCACCTACATCGCCACCGAGGAGGGCTGGTTGTATCTGGCCACCATCATCGACATCGCCTCGCGCCGGGTGGTCGGCTGGGCGACGGCGGATCATCTGCGCACCGACCTGGTCGCCGATGCGCTACGCCAGGCCTGGGCACGCCGCCGCCCCACCCGATCGGTGATCTTTCACTCGGACAAGGGCTGCCAGTACACCAGCGCCGACTACACCGCTCTGGCCGAACGGCTCGGGGTGCGACTGCCGGTCGGTCGAACCGGTCAGTGCTGGGACAACGCGCTGGCCGAGTCGTTCTTCGCCACGCTCAAGGGCGAACTCCTCGGCGATCGCCCCTGGCCCACCCGGGCTGCCGCTCGCAGCGCGATCTTCGAGTTCATCGAGGGCTGGTACAACCTCCGTCGACTACACAGCAGCCTGGGCTACCGTAGCCCTGCCGACTTCGAGGCAGCTCACGCAGCCTGAGCACCACAACGATGGTGTCCGTCAAAGTGGAACAAGCTCA
>NZ_JBSFTC010000754.1:0-1296 GCF_053590415.1 Nonomuraea sp. NPDC003201 | reverse complement strand
GGCCGTTGCGGGGGCGCTCGCCCGGCGCGGGCAGCAGGGTGGGCAGGGCGGTGGCGGCGATCCGCCACACGTACGCGTGGGCCCCGCGCCGGGCCGCGGCGTCCAGCGCGGCGGTCATGTCGATCATCCGGACCTCGCCGCTCGCCACGAAGAGCCCGGCCTGGCGGCCGACCTCCTCCGCGGGCAGTTCGCCACGCGCGACGGTCTCCAGCAGGACGTCGACCGACTCGGGCATCCGCGGGTCGCCCAGGACCCGGGCCAGGACGACCGCGAACGCCGCCCCGACCGGCCCCTCCGCGCGGGCGAGCTCGCGGGCCTGCTCCGGCCCGACGGTGTCGTGCACCCAGTAGCGCCTGAGCGCGTGCGGCATGAGGTACGCGGCGGCGACCTCGCGGTGGGAGGGCAGCGTCGAGGTCCACCATTCGCGGTGCTCGCCACTGCCAGAGTGCTCGGGGACGCTGAGCATCAAGTCGACCAGCGGCAGCCCGGTGGGCGCGACGGTGGCCGACGGCACCAGGCGTATGTCGTGGTCGTGGCTCCGATCGTGCCAGTCGTGGCCTTCGCCCTCGCCGTTGCACCGCCACTCGAGCTCGATCGCGACCTCCGGGCAGGTCCACCCGGCGACGATCCGGCCCGCGCCGGACGTCAGGCGCGCGGCCCGCCGCATGGCCTCGGGATCCGGGGTGCGCGGCAGGCGCAGCAGCGCCTGCTGGAGGTCGGCGGCCAGCGGCTTGGCCCCGGCCGCCTCGATCACCTCCAGCCGCCGGACGAGCTCGGCCGCCGCCACGTGCCCGGTGCTGTGCGTGGGCGTGGCCAGCAGCAGCGGCGGGAGGGTGTCCTCCTCGACGGCCCGCAGGATCTCGGCCGCGCGATGCAGCAGGAGCCGGAGCGGAGCGGCCAGCCGGGTCTTCGGCATGTAGCGCGTCCAGGCACTCCGGACGGCCGCGGTCCCGGTCAGGGAATGCGTGGCGCCGTCGAACCACTGGCCGACCCGCTCCCAGGCCTCCTCGCGGTACGTCCAGCCGGGCCCGCCGATCAACCCGGGGCGCAGCTCCGCCACCATGCCCGCCCGGTCGCGGCCGACGAGCGCGACGAACCCGGCGAGCAGCCGTTCCCAGGCCTGCCAGGAGCGGGGCGCCTCCGCCATCAGCTCCTCGACGGACTCGATCGGGGCCGGGAAGGCGTGGACGCGTTCGGGCGATGTTTGCCCTGGTTGAGCGCCCTAGCGTGCCTGCTCCTGCCTGTGGATTTCCTCTCGAATGAGCAAGTGACCCGCTATCGCCGGTTCCGGCCTTG
>NZ_JBSFTC010000753.1:0-1303 GCF_053590415.1 Nonomuraea sp. NPDC003201 | reverse complement strand
AAGGACATGGCCACACCGGCGCTGCTCATGTCCGGCAACAAGGACGAGGGCTACCTGTTCGGCAACGTACGGCCTCAGACACTGCCGCCGGGCCGGGCGCGGCCGGTCCGCCGGCAGGTCCAGCGGCGCGGCCCCGTCGAGCCTGGCCGTCCAGTGCTCCACGTCCGCGTCGGCCTCGCGCTGCGCGTCGGCGTACTCGGCGTAGGTCGTGGCCAGCTCCGGCAGCCGGGCGGGGGTGCCGTCCAGGCGGGCCGCGTAGCACCTGGCCAGGTCGTCCATGAGAACGTTCAGCGACCAGCCGTCGCCGATGATGTGGTGCAGGACGACGCACAGCACGTGGTCGCCGGGGGAGAGCCGGACCAGCGTGACGCGCAGGGGCGGCGCGGAGCCCAGCTCGAAGGGGGTGTTCGCGCGCTCTTCGAGCAGCCGCGCGGCCTGCTCGGGCGTGTCGAGGTCGACGCGCTCGACCGGTACGGGGCCGGGCGGCTCGACGATCGCGACCGGCTGCCCGTCGTGGTCGGGGAAGCGGGTGCGCAGCGACTCGTGCCGCGCCACCACGTCGCCGAACGCGCCGGTCAGGGCGTCGGCGTCGAGCGGGCCGGAGATCCGCCGCACGACGGCCACCCGGTAGGCGGGGTCGGCCGGGTCGAGCCGGTGCAGGAACCAGAGCCGTTCCTGGCCGAGGGAGATCATGCGCGCAGCTCGCTGACCGCCGCCGCCACCCCGGCGACCGTCGGATCGTCGAGGAACACGTCGAACGGCACCTCGACGCCGAGCCGTTTCCTGATCCGGGCGCCGATCTGGGTGATGGTCAGCGAGTGGCCGCCGAGGTCGTACAGGTCCTCGTCGGGGGCGAGCTCCTCGATCCGCAGGACCTCCATCCAGATCTGGCGTACCTGCTCGACCAGCTCGCCGTCCACAGCCCCCGCCGTTGCATCCGGTACGGGGGCTTCGACCGGCCCGGCCGCCGGCACCGGCGCGGCGGTGGGCAGGGGCAGGTCGGCGAGCCGGAGGCCGGGGTCGGCGGCCAGCACGGCCCGCAGGTGCTCCCCGGCCCGCTCGACGTGCTCGCGCCCGATGACGTCGGGGCTGTGGTGCAGGGTGAGCCGGAGCCCGTCGTCGCCGTCCACGGCCTGCAGGTGCAGGACGTTCCTGACCATGTGGTTGGACATCTTCCACTCGGCCACCACGCCCAGCCCGGGGAAGACCACGTCGGCCGCGCGCCGCCGGAAGCTGATCGACACCGGCGCCAGCGCGGGGCGCGGCCGGATGCCGCCCGCGCCCCGGGCCCCGGGGAAGACGC
>NZ_JBSFTC010000752.1:0-1304 GCF_053590415.1 Nonomuraea sp. NPDC003201 | reverse complement strand
GCCACCTCGACCTGGCCGAGCGCACCGCGCTGCCCGCGCCGCCCCGCATGCCCAACCTGGGCGAGGCCTTCCCGCGCCCCTACCAGGACGCCGCCGCGATCGCCGCCGACCCCGAGTACGGCCGGGTCGTGTGCTTCTGCGAGCGGGTGACGAAGGGCGAGATCCGCGACGCCCTGGCCTCGGTGATCCCGCCGGCCGGGGTGGAGGGCCTGCGCCGCCGCACCAGAGCCATGAACGGACGCTGCCAGGGCTTCTACTGCGGGGCCCGGGTACGCGAGATCTTCGAAGGGGGAACGGAATGACCGAGCGGGTACGGGTGGCTGTGATCGGCGGAGGTCCGGCCGGGCTCACCGCCGCCGCCACGCTCGCCCCGTCCGTGGACGGCGACGTCCTGGTCCTGGAACGCGAGCCGGAGACCGGCGGCATCCCCCGGCACAGCGACCACCCCGGCTACGGCCTGCGCGACCTGCGCAGATTCATCTCCGGACCCGCGTACGCGCGCCGGCTGACCCGCCACGCCCGCGACGCCGGAGCCCGGCTGGAGACCGAGGCCATGGTCACCGGCTGGGCCGGACCGAGGACCCTGGAGGTGACCTCGCCGAACGGCCGCCGCCTCGTCCAGGCCGACGCGGTGGTCCTGGCGACCGGCGCCCGGGAGCGGCCCCGCCCGGCCCGGCTCATCCCCGGCGACCGTCCCGACGGCGTCTACACCACCGGCCAGCTGCAGAACCTCGTCCACCTGCACCACCGCGAGGTCGGGCGGCGCGCGGTGGTCGTCGGCGCCGAGCTGGTCAGCTGGTCGGCGGTCCTGACCCTGCGCGAGGCGGGCTGCCGCACGGTGCTGATGACCAGCGAGTACGACCGGCCCGAAGCCTACGCGGCCTTCCACCTCCCGGGACGGCTGGCCTTCGGCGTGCTCGTCCGGGCCCGCACCCGGGTCGTCGCCGTCAACGGCAAGGGCCGCGTGACCTCGGTCGACATCGAGGACCTCGGCACCGGGCGGCGCCGCCGCGTCCCCTGCGACACGGTGATCATCACCGGCGACTGGATCCCCGACCATGAGCTGGCCCGTACGGGCGGCCTGGAGATGGACGCGGCCACGCTCGGGCCGCGCGTGGACACCTCCCTGGCCACGAGCCTGCCCGGGGTGTTCGCGGCCGGGAACCTCCTGCACCCGGTCGACACGGCCGACGTCGCCGCGCTCGACGGCCGCCACGTGGCCGCCGCCGTCCTGCGGCACCTGGCCGGGGACCCTGCCCCCGCCGGCGGGGTGCCGCTGGTGGCCGAGGCGCCCCTGCGCTGGG
>NZ_JBSFTC010000751.1:0-1305 GCF_053590415.1 Nonomuraea sp. NPDC003201 | reverse complement strand
GGGCGTTCCCCCTTGGACGTGGACACCTTGGAGACTGGATCTTGAGGTCCAGGGGAAGAGATGTCCTTGATGGTGATGAAGAACTACCCGCCTGAGTTCAAGGCCGACGCGGTGGCGTTGGTGTTGTCGAGGCCGGACCGGACAATCACGTCGATCGCGAGGGATCTGGGGGTCAGTCGCGAGACGCTGCGCGTGTGGGTGCGTGCCGCGCAAGCTCGGGGCGAGGGAGAGCCGGCTGGGAAGACGGCATCGTCTGAGCGCGTAGCGTCGGACGACGTGCTGGAAGAGGAGAACAAGCAGCTCAAGGCTCGGATCCGGGAGCTGGAGCTGGAGCGGGACATCCTGCGCAAAGCTGCCAAGCTTTTCGCGGGCGAGACGAACTGGTGAGCCGCTTCCAGTTTGTTGAGGACCACAAGGCGCTCTTCGGGGTGAAGCGGTTGTGCCGAGTGCTGCAGGTGTCACGCTCAGGCTTCTACCGGTGGCTGAAGGGCGCCGGTGCGCGGCTGGCCCGCGGTATGGCCGATGAGGAGCTGGCCGGGCGGATGCGGCGGATCCACGCCGAGCATGACGGTACCTATGGCTCGCCCCGGATGACAGCCGAGTTGCGCGCGGCTGGCATCAAGGTCAACCACAAGCGGGTGGAGCGGGTGATGCGCGAGCACGGCATCGTCGGGCTGCATCTGCGCAAGAAGATCCGCACCACGGTCCCTGAGCCGGATGCCCGGCCGGTCCCGGATCTGCTGCAGCGCGACTTCACCGCCGAGGAGCCGAACAGCCGCTACGTCGGCGATATCACGTACCTGCCCGTCGGTGGCGGCGCGTTTCTCTACCTGGCCACGGTCGTGGATCTGTACTCGCGGCGTCTGGTGGGCTGGTCGATCGCCGATCACATGCGCACCGAACTCGTCGTCGACGCGTTGCAAGCCGCTGCGAACACCCGAGGTGACCGCCTCGACGGCGCGATCTTTCACAGCGACAACGGCGGGCAGTATTGCTCTCGGGAGTTCGCGCGAGCGTGTCGAAGACTGGGGGTCACCCGCTCACGCGGAGCGGTCGGGACCAGCGCCGACAACGCTCTGGCCGAGTCGTTCAACGCGACCCTCAAACGCGAGACGCTTCAGGGCGCGCACCGATGGCCCGACGCTCAGACCGCCCGCCTGGCGGTATTCCGATGGATCACTCGATACAACACGATCAGGCGGCACTCCCGCCTCAGCCAGCTGAGCCCAATCGACTACGAGAAGACGACAGATAGCCTGAAGACTGCCGCCTGAGATCGGTGTCCACGCTCAGGGGGAAACTCCC
>NZ_JBSFTC010000750.1:0-1341 GCF_053590415.1 Nonomuraea sp. NPDC003201 | reverse complement strand
GCGGGCTCGTTCCCGGCGGGCGGCGCGCCGCCGGGTCCGCCCCCGGATCAGCGCCGAGCAGGCCCCCAGCACCACGATGCCGATCAACGATATCCCCGCAGCGCCCCACGGTGCGGCCGCGTCCGCCCCAGCGGTGTCTCCAAGCATGTCCGGACCATATGAGCCGCGAGCCCAACAGCCGATCAAGCCCGGCACTTGCCGCGCCCAAGATGCTCATAGCGGCATTGACCATGAACGCCATCCCCAACACTGGGGAATGCCCGGGCCGCCGCCCCGCCCGACCATGAAGGAGTTCGCACCACTAACAGGGGGAGGCAAACCCGTGACAAGCATCGCGACCCCGGCCCGCCGCCAGATCGAGCGGTTCCTGGAGTTCTCCGACCACGTCGGCGGCCTGAACGAGGGCGACGTGCTGGCGCTGCTCCGCGACCGGGGCATCACCACGCTGGAGGCGCTCGTCAGCGAGGCCGTCAACGCGCCGCGCTCCGCCCCGCCCATCCAGATGGACGCCGCCCAGGCGCTGAGCAGGCCCGCGGCCGTCTCGACCCAGCCCATCACCCACCCTGCGCCCGCCATGGCGGTGGTCGTGGACGGCGTCGAACACGACCCTCGCGACCTGTCGCGGTTCGACGGCCGTCCGCTGACCTACATCTACGGCAGCGAGCGCCTGGTCGCGCTGACCGACGACAGCGCGCTCAACGGCGCGGCGTGGGCGGCCTCGCAACTGCGCGCGGCCGACCCCCGCCCTGCGACGCAGGGCCAGGTCCAGATGTTCGAGCACGTGGACTACGGCGGCGACTGGTTCTGGTGCGGCGCCCGGCAGGCGCACAACGACCTGACCAGCGTCTACCACGGCCCGCTCCACCTGCACGACTGGAACGACGTCATCAGCTCCATGGGCAGCACGAACAACTCCGTCCGCTACTACGAGCACATCAACTTCAGGGGCAGCTCCCTGTTCGTCCAGCCCTTCGCTGACATCCCGACCCTCGTCCCCAGCGGATGGAACGATCGCATCTCCTCCGTCTGGAACCTGGGCTGACCGCCCGGCCGCGGCAGCAGGACGGCACCACCACCTGCCCGCGGCCGACCGAACCCCTCCGCCCCGGTGAGCCGTAGCGAGAACGCCACCGGGACCCGGGGGGGCCCCCCGGCGGCGCCGGGGGGGGGGCCGGGGCGCGCCCGGCGCTACGGCGCGCGCCCCCCCCGGTGGGGGGGTGTTGCGGGGGCAGGGCCCCCGCCACGGGGGGGTGTGGGGGGGGGGGTTTGTGGGTGTGGGGGGGGTATTTTGGGGGTGTAGGGGCCTGGGTGTGGGCGTGGGTGGGTGAGGGCTTGGCGGCC
>NZ_JBSFTC010000749.1:0-1346 GCF_053590415.1 Nonomuraea sp. NPDC003201 | reverse complement strand
GCTCCGATGCTCCTATGTTTGTCAAGCAGCAACGGGAACCTCGTTGTTAGCGGCGTTTGGGCTGGTGAGGGCTTTGAAGAGCTCTCGAGCGACGTAGCGTTTGAGGCAGCGGATGATCTCTTTCTTGGACTTGCCCTCGGTGGTGCGGCGGGTGACGTAGGCGCGCGTGCGGGGGCACCAGGCCATGCGGGCGAGCACGATGAGGTAGAGGGCACGGTTGGCCTGGCGGTCTCCCCCGCGTGAGAGCCGGTGCCGGGTGGTTTTGCCGCTGGAGGCGGGAATCGGGGCAACGCCGCACAAGGCGGCGAAGGCCGCTGAGGAGGTGAGCCGGTCGGGGTTGTCACCGCAGGTGACCAGCAGTTGGGCGGCGGTCTCGGGCCCGACGCCGTGCACGGCCAAAAGTTTGGGTCGGGCCTGGGCGACCAGGGCCGTCAGGTGGGCATCGAGATCTTCGATCTCGGCGGTTAGGGCCTGGTAGCGGTGGGCCAGGCTGCGCAGGGCAAGCTTGGTGCCCTGGATGGGATCGGCGAGGTCTGCGGCCGGGCGCAGCCGCGCGCAGGCAGCGGCCAGCGCTGGAGCTGACGTGCCGGCCATCCGCTCGCGCAGCTCAGCGGGTGCGGTGACCAGCAGGCTGCGCAGCTCGTTGATGCAGGCGGTGCGGGCCTTGATCGCGCCGGAGCGGGCCAGGTGCACCGTTCGGATCGACTCGGCGATCCCATCGCCGCCCTTGGGCAGCGCGCGGGCTCGGCCAGCCAGCACGGCGTCGGCTGCAGCGTAGGCGTCCAGCGGGTCGGACTTGCCCAGATTGCGCCGCTGACGCCGGTCGGGTCGGTTCACCTCGACCACGTGCACGCCCTGGCCGCGCAGATACCGGGCCAGGCCGGCACCGTAGGACCCGGTGCCCTCGACTCCGACGGCGTGCAGGCGCCCAAACGAGCGCATCCACACCAGCAACTGCGCGTATCCGTCGGTGGTGGCGGGGAACTGGGCGTCGGCAATCCGGCCGCCGTTCATCAGTTCCACCGCGGCGTGGTGGGTATCGGCGTGGGTGTCGACCCCGCCGACGATCCGCCGCTTCTTCGGCTTCTTGCCGCCTCGTGCCATCCTGGACCTGCCACCTTCGTCTGAGGGAACGACTGGGGTGGCACGCGCCGGGCCGGTGAGCGGACAGACCAGTGACGGGACCTACGGCCAGGCTCCTATCAAGTCACGGGCACCGGCTCGGAGCGCACCCTACAGACGCCCTGGCGGAACCGGCAGATCGGAGCAAAGACACTCACCGTCGAGGTCAGGGTTTGATTGAGTCAGACCCCACCAGGAACGCCTGCCCTTCTAGTCTCACTGGG
>NZ_JBSFTC010000748.1:0-1349 GCF_053590415.1 Nonomuraea sp. NPDC003201 | reverse complement strand
CGGAGACAGGTTCGGTGCGGGCGGTGCGACGCGCGGGCGTGCGAGCCAGTCCACGCAGAATCGCCGGGACGCCGTCGTGGCGGTTGCTGAGGGTGCGAGTGTTGATGGGCAGAGGTACGAGGAAGGGCTCCGGCATGGTCAGAGCGACGTCCAGGAGCTGCATGCCCTCGTTGGCGCCCATGGCGGTGAACCCTGAACGGGACAGCCGCTCCAGGTCGAGTTCCGCCAACTGGTTCGTCATGCCGCCCGTTTCCGGCGCCCACAATCCCCAGGCGAGGGATTGAGCGGGTAGGCCGCTGGCGTGGCGATGGATCGCCAACGCATCCAGGAAGGCGTTGGCCGCCGAGTAGTTCCCCTGCCCGGCGCTGTCCAGCGTGGCAGCCGAGGAGGAGTAGAGAACGAACGCGGCCAGGTCGAGGTGGCGGGTGGCCTGGTGCAGGTGCCAGGCGGCGTCGGCCTTGGGCCGCAGCACCCGGTCGATCTTGTCGGAGGTGAGGGAGGTGACCACGCCGTCGTCGAGGACTCCGGCGGTGTGGAAGACCGCCGTGAGCGGGTGTTCGGCGGGTACCCGGTCAAGAAGTGCGCTGACTTGCTCGGGGGCGGACAGATCGCACGCCGCGATCTCGACTGTCGCGCCGGCTGCTTCCAGGTCAGTCCTGAGCTGGTCGGCGTCGGGGGCCTGGTCTCCTCGGCGGGAGGCCAGCAGCAGACGCCCCACCCGGTGCTCGCCGGCCAGGTGACGGGCCAGGATCGCACCCAGACCGCCCGTGCCGCCCGTGATCAACACCGTGCCGTCGGGGTCCAGGCTGCGCGGCATAGTGAGGATGATCTTGCCGGTGTGGCGGGCCTGCGCCATGTGCCGGAACGCTTGGCGGGCCTGCTGGACCGGCCAGCACCGCACCGGCAACGCCGCCAACTCCTGGGAAGCGAACAGGTCCAGCAGCTCGCCCAGCATCTGCCCGACCCGCTCATGCCCGGCATCCATCAGGTCGAAGCTGCGGTACCGGACGTGAGAGTGAGTGCCCGCGACGTCGGCCGGATCGCGCCGGTCGGTCTTGCCCATCTCGATGAACCGGCCACCCTCGGCAAGCAGGTCCAGCGACGCGTCGGTGAACGGCCCGGCCAGCGAGTTGAGCACCACATCCATCCCCGCCCCGCCCATCACCGTGGCGAAGGCATCGGCGAAGTCCAGGTCACGGGAAGAAGCGATGTGATCATCCGGCACACCCAGCGCCCGCAGCACGTGCTGCTTACCAGGCGAGGCCGTGGCGAACACCTCCGCACCCAGATGCCGGGCGATCTGGATCGCGGCCATACCCACCCCACCCGCGCCGGAGTGGATCAGCACC
>NZ_JBSFTC010000747.1:0-1358 GCF_053590415.1 Nonomuraea sp. NPDC003201 | reverse complement strand
CGGCGCCTCTGGGCGTGTCAGGCGCGCCCCGGAGCCGGCGCGGCTGCGGAAGGCGGCCCTCGCGGCATTGAGGTCCGGGGACGCGCGGCGTGCTCGACGACCGGCCCACCTGGGTTGACGCGGCCCTCCGGCGTGCCCGTGACCGCCGGGGACGCGTGGCCCCGGCAACCGTTCCGCTCTCGCTCGGTCACGGCGAACGGTCTGGTAGACGTTATGCGTGACCGACTCCGACGACGCCCTTCTGCCGCTCGCCGCCGTGCGGCCCCCAGCGTCGTCGAAGGACACCAAAGGGGCCCCCGCGCCCGCCCCTGAGCGCCCCGTGGCCAGGGTCGCGGTGGACAGCCCGCTGCCGCACCTCGACCGCCTCTTCGACTACCTGGTGCCCGACTCCATGCATGAGACGGCCGGGCCGGGCGTGCGGGTGCGGGTGCGGTTCGCGGGCAAGCTGGTCGACGGGTTCCTGCTGGAACGGGTGGACGAGAGCGACCACGACGGCAGGCTCATGCCGCTCGAACGCGTGGTGTCCCCCGAACGCGTGCTCACCCCCGAGATCGCCGGGCTGGCCAGGGCGGTCGCCGACCGGTACGCGGGCACCCTGACCGACGTGCTCCGCCTGGCCGTCCCGCCCCGCCACGCCAAGGCCGAGTCGGAGGAGCCCGCCAAGCAGGACCTGCCGCCCGCGGAGCCGTCCCAGACCGAAAGCGCATGGAACGCGTACCCGACCGGTCCCTCCTTCCTCGGCGCGCTGCGCGACGGGCGCGCGCCCCGCGCCGTGTGGTCCGCCCTGCCGGGCGCCAGGGGATGGGCGGGGGCGACGGCCGAGGCGGTGCGGGCGACGCTGGACGGCGGCAGGGGAGCGGTCGTCGTGGTGCCCGACGGGAAGGACGTGGCGCTGGCCGACGGCGAGTTCACCCGGGTGCTGGGGCCGGGCAGGCACGTGGCGCTCACCGCCGACCTCGGCCCGGCCGAGCGCTACCGCCGGTGGCTGAAGGTGCTGAGAGGCCAGGTGCGGGCCGTCGTCGGCACCAGGGCCGCGATGTTCGCCCCCGTCGCCGATCTCGGCCTGGTGGCCATCTGGGACGACGGTGACGACCTCCACGCCGAGCGCCTGGCGCCGTATCCGCACGCCCGCGAGGTTCTCGGCCTGCGCGCCCACAGGACCGGCGCCGCGATGCTCATCGGCGGATACGCGCGCACCGCCGAGGCCACCCAGCTCGTCGCCTCCGGCTGGGCCAGGCCGATCGTGGCCGCCCGCACGATGATCAGGGGCCTGGGCCCCCGGGTGCGCCCCGCAGGCGAGGACGCCGAGCTGGCCAAGGACCAGGCGGCCCGCCAGGCCAGGCTGCCCAGCCTCGCCT
>NZ_JBSFTC010000746.1:0-1365 GCF_053590415.1 Nonomuraea sp. NPDC003201 | reverse complement strand
GGGCCTTCCCCCACGGAAGTGGACACGCGTTGGGGTGTGTCATGCGGCCAGTGTCAGGCTAATCGATCTTTGCTGGTGTAGGTGCTCGTAGGAGACGGGACTGAGGTGCCCGTTGGCCGAATGCCTTCTGCGGGTGTTGTAGCGGGTCAGCCACCGAAAGACCGCGCTTCGGCAGGTGGCGGCGGCGCCGTAGTGGGCTGCGCCCTGGAGAGTCTCGCGTTTGAGGGAGGCGTGGAAGCTCTCGCAGGCGGCGTTGTCGGCGCTGGTCCCGACGGCTCCCATGGACTGGGTGACGCCCAGCCGGCGACACACAGCGGCGTAGTCCTTGGAGGTGTATTGCGCCCCGTGATCGCTGTGAAACACCGAGCCGGCCAGGCCGCCCCGGGTCGCCGCGGCCATCGTCAGCGCGTCGGCGACCAGGCCGGTGCGCATGTGATTGGCGATCGACCAGCCCACCACCCGGCGGCTGAAACAGTCCAGCACGGTCGCCAGGTAGAGGAAGTCGCCGTCGCCGAGCGGGAGATAGGTGATGTCGCCCATGTACTTCCTGCCCGGCTCGCCGGCGGTGAAGTCCCGCTGGAACAGGTCCGGCACCGGTGTGGCGGCCGGCTCGGGGATGGTGGTGCGCACGCGTCGGCGTAAGCGGGTCCCGACGATGGCGAACGTCCGCATCACCCGCGCGACGCGTTTCTCGTTGATCGTCATGCCCTGGTCGCGGAGTTCGGCGGTGATACGCGGGGACCCGTAGGTGCCGTCGAATTCGGTGTGCACCGCGCGGATCTGTTCGGCCAGGGCCGCGTCGGCGGCCTGTCGCGCGGCCCGGGTTCCGGCACCGGCGCGCCACTTGTAGTAGCTGGCCCGGTTGAGGCCGATCACCTGGCACAACCGCTTCACCCCGAAGGTGTCCCGGTGATCGTCAACGAACTGGAAGCGGTTCACCAGTGCGTCTCCCCGGCGAAATATTTGGCCGCTTTGCGAAGAATGTCGCGTTCGGTGGTGAGCTTCTTCTCGCTGGCCTCCAGCTCACGCACGCGGGCTTCCAGCTGCCGGATCCGCTCCGCGGCTTCGTCGCCCGCCCCAGCGGGCTGCCGGGTGCGCCCGGTATCCGGGCTGGCCGGCGGCTCGACCGGCCCCTCGCCGCGCAGGGCGCGCGCCCGCAGCACCCACGCGCGCAGGCTGCCCCGGCTCACGCCCAGATCGGCGGCGATGCCTTTGTAGGTCGCGCCCGGGGTGGACTCGTACAAGGCCACGGCATCGGCCTTGAACTCCTCCGAGTAGTCCTTCAACGCCATCGGCGGTCTTCTCGCTTCCTCCAGATCAAGCAAGATCCAGTATCAGCGTGTCCACTAACCAGGGGGAAGTGCC
>NZ_JBSFTC010000745.1:0-1374 GCF_053590415.1 Nonomuraea sp. NPDC003201 | reverse complement strand
AGGACCACACGGCCGGCCAGGATGACGCGCTGCTGGACATCTACCGCAAGCTGCGGCCGGGTGAGCCGCCGACCAAGGAGTCGGCGCAGACCCTGTTGCAGAACCTCTATTTCAACCCCAAGCGGTACGACCTGGCCAAGGTCGGTCGCTACAAGGTCAACAAGAAGCTCGGCTCGGACACCGACATCAACGTCACCGTCCTGACCGAGGAAGACATCGTGGCGATGGTCGAATACCTGGTGCGGCTGCACGCCGGTGCGGAGCCGGCGGACCGGCCGCTGGAGACCGACGACATCGACCACTTCGGCAACCGGCGGATCCGCAACGTCGGCGAGCTCATCCAGAACCAGGTCCGCCTGGGCCTGGCCCGCATGGAGCGCGTCGTTCGCGAGCGCATGACCACGCAGGACGTCGAGGCGATCACGCCGCAGACCCTGATCAACATCCGCCCGGTCGTGGCGTCCATGAAGGAGTTCTTCGGCACCTCGCAGCTGTCGCAGTTCATGGACCAGACCAACCCCCTGTCCGGCCTGACGCACAAGCGGCGGCTGAACGCCCTGGGTCCTGGCGGTCTGTCCCGCGAGCGGGCCGGCTTCGAGGTCCGCGACGTGCACCCGTCCCACTACGGCCGGATGTGCCCGATCGAGACCCCCGAAGGCCCCAACATCGGCCTCATCGGCTACCTCGCCTGTTTCGGCCGGCTCAACGCCTTCGGCTTCATCGAGACTCCCTACCGCAAGGTCGTCGACGGCAAGGTCACCGAGCAGATCGATTACCTGACCGCCGACGAGGAAGACCGCTACGTCAAGGCGCAGGCCAACACGGTGATCAACGCCGACGGGTCCTTCGCCGAGCCTCGCGTCCTGGTCCGTACCAAGGGCGGTGAGACCGAGCTCATGCGGGCCGAGGAGGTCGACTACATCGACGTGTCGCCGCGCCAGATGGTGTCGGTGGCCACGGCCATGATCCCCTTCCTCGAGCACGACGACGCCAACCGCGCGCTCATGGGCGCGAACATGATGCGCCAGTCGGTGCCGCTGCTGAAGAGCGAGGCGCCGCTGGTCGGCACCGGCATGGAATACCGTGCCGCGACCGACGCCGGCGACGTCATCAGCGCGGGGAAGGCCGGCGTGGTCGAGGAGGTCTCCGCCGACTACGTCACGATCTCGAACGACGACGGCACCAGCACGACACATCGGCTGGCGACCTTCGACCGCTCCAACCAGGGCACGAGCTTCAACCAGAAGCCCATCGTCGCCGAGGGCGACCGGGTCGAGGCCAACCAGGTCATCGCCGACGGCCCCTGCACCGACAAGGGCGAGATGGCGCTGGGCAAGAACCTCCTGGTGGCGTTCATGCCGTGGGAGGGCCACA
>NZ_JBSFTC010000744.1:0-1380 GCF_053590415.1 Nonomuraea sp. NPDC003201 | reverse complement strand
CGCCCCCGCCGGCCAAGCCGCATGAACGACTGCCTGTCTCCCCACCTGCCCGAGCCGCAACCCAACTGCACACGGCTCGTATGGCTCACCGCCCGCAAAGAATCACGGCGCAGGACACTCCTCTGGACCTGCCACTGCGATGGCGTCATTTACGAACTGTGCGCCAGCGGCGGCCAAGCGTTCCTTAGGCGTACCAACCGGAACTCCAGAAAGGCCTTCGAGACCCACCGCATGAGCACGCGAGAGGGGCATGCCACGTGGCACGCCCTACTCGAAGGGTGCGTACGGTAGCCACGCGCGCAAGCGACTCATCCTCATGGAATGCGTGATGAGATCCGTAGCCCAACACCGTCAACCGGTCGTTGCTGTGAATGGCAGATCCAGTTAGTCGCTCTGAAGAGATTTGGCCTCGTTGCGGAGGTGTCGCACCTGGTCAGAGGTCAGCTGTCGGACGTCCCAGATCAATCCCGCCAGATCGGCCGCCGCCGGGTGTGCCGGTGGTGGATTCTCGGGAAGGTCGATGCCGGTAACGGCGGCCAGGTCGTCGACCGGAATGCCCAACAAGGTCGCGAGCCTGGCAAGGAGATCAGGGCTCAGTTCATTGACGCCGCGCCCGATCCTCCCGATTGTGGCGCCGGCCAATCCCAGACCGGTGAGGCAAAACAGACACTTGGCCGCACTCGTCCAGTCCAGGTTCCGATGCGCGAGCATCCGGATGAGCGCCGCACCGAAGCTCGGCTTGTACTGCTCCCACGGACGCGGTGGCGGAAACGAGTGGGTGCGGGGCTGCTGCGGGAGTGACCGGGCGCGGTGCCGTAACTCGCCGATGAGTCCCGGCGGCAGGCACCTGGCCTGGTTGATCAGTGACGCAACCCAACTCCCGGCGTGGGCGTCCAAGGGAGTGAGTTCGTCAGGCACGGGCATCCCGGCAAACGCCAAAAGGTCCACGTCGTGCCAGCCAAGCGCCGGAGCAAGCCGCAGGAGCAGCGAGGAACTAGGCTCCCCGCCGTCACGCACCTCCTGCACCTCGGCCTCAGAGACCTTGGCCAGACGGGACAGGTCATCAGGGCTCAGCCCACGGTGATCGGACAACCGCGCCAACAAGACGCCGGGCATTGGGTATCCCATCATCCCGCCATATTTAATCAGTGCATCACCAGGCAGCTAGTTCGCGTGCGATCACGCCATCGTCATATCTCCGGCCGAGGATGCAAACGGATATCTACCGCGGAGATTCCGGCCTGGACACATCAAGATCATAGGCTCGCATGTTCGCGGATGAGAACTTTCTCTACGTCTTCAAGGGCAGCTCGCTTCCAGCGAGCTGCCGCGCGTCGGGCGGTCGCTGGCCGCGCTGCGGCTCTCCGGCCGGTCGCGGCC
>NZ_JBSFTC010000743.1:0-1390 GCF_053590415.1 Nonomuraea sp. NPDC003201 | reverse complement strand
GCCTTGCCGACATAACGAGAGGCGAGGTCGTCAGCGGACATCCCAGCGAGCCGAGGCACGAGGAAGAAGATGGCGAACGTCGTGATGCTCACCACCCCGACCCCGGTGCGGCGGCCGAGGGGCCGATCGTCACCGCGCCCGCCCAGGCGCTGATCGACGAGCACGGCGTGGACCCGGCCCGGATCCGCGCGCTGGGCAAGAAGCTGATCAAGCGGGCCGACGTCCTGGCCCTGCTGGAAACCGGCACGCTGGAAACCGGCACAGGCGACGCGCAGCCGCTGCCGGCCGTTCAGCGGGCCGTGGCCGCCGCGGTCACCCGTTCCCACCAGACGATCCCGGCCGCCTTCACCGCCGTGAAGCTGGACGCCGGCCCCGCGATCGCCCGGGCCCGCGCCCTCAGCAAGGAGGCCAGGGCTCTTGTCGGGCTGCCGGAGCTGCTGGTCTCGGCGGTCGCGTCGCTGCACGGGCAGTTCCCGATGTGCTTCGCCGAGCCGGTGGCAGCCGACCCCTTGGCCGTACGCCCCTCGGCGGCGCCGAACGTCGGCGTCACCGTGGACGTCGGCAACGGCCTGTACGTCCCGGTGCTGCGCGACGCCGACCGCCTGTCCGTCAAGGAGATCGCGGAGCGGCTCACGGCGTACCGGACGAAGGCGGCACAGGCGGCGTTCCGCGAGGACGACCTGGCGGGCGGGAACATCGTCGTCACCCTGCACACCGACACGGCCGTGCTCCTCGCCGTGCCGATCGTGTTCCCCGGGCAGACGTGCGCGCTGTCGCTGTGCGCGCCGCAGCACGAGTTCGCCCTCGACTCCGCCGGGAACGTCGTGAAACGCACCACGGTCACCCTCGGGCTCGCGTTCGATCACCGCCTCGTCAACGGGCGCGAGGCGGCGATGTTCCTGAACGCCATCCGGAAGACGATCACTCCCTGAGCCCGGACGGCCCGGTCAGGGCGCGCTGCGCGTCCTCCTCGCTCATCGCGTCGATCTCCTCGATCAGCAGGTCCTCGACGGCCTCGGCGAGCTCGGCCACGGTGCCGCAGCCGAACACCACCCGGATCGGCACCTCCACCTCCAGCATCGCCCGCAGCCGCGCCGCGACCCGGGTGGTCATCAGCGAGTGCCCGCCCAGCTCCAGCAGATCGTCCAGCACGCCGACCCGTTCGAGGCCGAGCACCTCGGCCCAGATCTCGGCGACCAGCGCCTCGCTGTCGGTGCGCGGCGCCGTGTAGTCCGTCCCGGTGACCCGGTCCGGCTCGGGCAGCGCGGCCCGGTCGAGCTTGCCCCGGGAGGTGAGCGGCAGCTCCGCCAGCCGTGACCACCGGGTCGGCACGAAGCCCCGCGGCAGCCGGCCCGCGGCGTGCGCGCGCAGCTCGGCCGGGGCGGCGGGG
>NZ_JBSFTC010000742.1:0-1394 GCF_053590415.1 Nonomuraea sp. NPDC003201 | reverse complement strand
CACGGCCATGTACCAGTCGGCCATCACGGGCCGTCCCGTCACCCGGGCCGAGCTCGACGAGACGAACCCCTTCTACCACTCGCTCAACGGCGGCGACCTGCCGACCGCCCTCAGCCGCCTCCAGCACCAGGAGTCCGACCATGCCTGAAACCAAGCTCAGCGTCCGCGACGAGGACAGCTCCCTGATCGTCACCGCCGGCGACGTGGACATCGCGCAGTACGTCTACCGGCCGGACGCGCCCGACGCCGAGGCGCCCAAGCCTTACATTCACCCGATCCGCAGCCTGTCCGGCGCGCCCATGTCGGTCTACCGCCCGTGGGACCACCGCTGGCACAAGGGCCTGCAGATGACCTGGGCCCACCTGTCCGGGCAGAACTTCTGGGGCGGCCCCACGTTCTCGGTGGAGAAGAACTACCACTGGCGCGACAACCTCGGCCACATGAACCACATCGACTTCCCCGGCGTCGCCGCCGACGGAGAGCGGGTGACGATCGACGAGACCCTGCACTGGGTCTCGTCGGCGGGCGAGCACTGGATCACCGAACAGCGCCGCCAGGTCTTCCACGGCGTGGACGCCGAACGCGGCATCTGGGCGCTGGACTTCTCGACGAAGCTGCTCAACGTCCGCGGCGCCACTCTCGAGTTCGGCAGCCCCACCACGCACGGCCGTCCGCTGGCCGGATACGCGGGCTTCTTCTGGCGCGGCCCCCGGTCCTGGACCGGCGGGACGATCATCGGCGCCGGCGGGAAGGGCGGGGAGGAGATGATGGGCGCCGAGGCCCCGTGGCTGGCCATGGTCGGGCAGCACGACGAGATCGACGGCGGCGGCACCGTGCTGGCCGTCGCCGGTCACTCCAGCGCGTCGGTGCCGATCAAGTGGTTCGTCCGCAAGGAGGCGTTCGCGGTGATCAGCCCCTCCCCCTCCTTCGACGAGGAGATCGCGCTGGCCGACGGCGACACTCTCGAACTGACGCACCGCTACGTCTTCATCGACCACATGTGCGACCGGGCCGAGCTGGACGAGCTCGGCGCGGAGTTCGCACTGTGACCCCACTGTTCCCCGGCGGCACGTCGATCAGCGACCTGGCGGTCTACGACTGGGAATGCGCCGACGGCGTCCATGGCGGCACCCCGCACCTGCACACCGTCTCGACGGAGGCCTACGTCGTGACCGGGGGCCGCGGGGAGGTGCACACCCTCAGCGCCGCGGGCTTCGCCCGGGACCGGCTCGAAGCGGGCACGGTGTTGTGGTTCTCGCCGGGAACGATCCATCGCCTGGTCAACGAGGACGGCCTCCGCCTGGTCGTGATCATGCAGAACGCGGGGCTGCCCGAGGCCGGCGACGCCGTCCTCACCTTCCCCGCTGACATCCTGCGCGATCGCGACGCCTACC
>NZ_JBSFTC010000741.1:0-1415 GCF_053590415.1 Nonomuraea sp. NPDC003201 | reverse complement strand
GTCGTGGCCGGGCGGTCGTGGCCGGGCGGTCGTGGCCGGGCGGTCGTGGCCGAGCGGTCGTGGCCGAGCGGTCGTGGCCGAGCGCTGGTGGCCGAGCGCTGGTGGCGGGGCTCGCTGGGCTGTCGTACGACGCCTACTCGCTCGTCGGCGGGAAGCCAATTGCACGGGGGCATCCCTCCGGTGCGGTGACGGGGGCGATGTTCGGTGCGGCGGCGCTCCTGGTCCTGCTCGTGCTGTTGGGAAGCGGCACGCAGTGGCCGGCCGGCCTCCGCGGCGGTGCTGGGCGTCGCGGGCGAGCGGTCGCCGACGGTGCCGGGCCTCGCGCGCGAACCGTCGCCGGCGGTGCCGGGCCTCGCGGGTGAGCGGCTGCCGGTGCTGTCCTGGTGTGGGATAGCCGTGCTCGCCGGGGGTCTGGCATTCCTCGCCTTCCCCGCCGGCGCACCGCGTTCACGGACGCGGCGAGACGGCCGGACACTGGGGTCTAAGTCCGACAAATCAGCCTTGACATCTCCCCCTCCCACCCTCACTCTGTTGCGTATAGCGCTAGACGTTTCTCTGTACGAAACCGGGGTGACAGGATGATCCCAGCGTGCCCACTGGCGTCACTCCCTCGAGGCGAGGCCCTTCGCGTCGAGGCCGACCCGCCGATCGCGGTTTTCCACACCGAGGACGGCGAGATCTTCGCCATCGATGACACCTGTACCCACCAGGACGCCTCGCTCGCCGACGGCTGGCTGGAGGGGTGCGAGATCGAGTGCCCGCTGCACGCCTCGCGTTTCGACCTGCGCACCGGCCAAGTGGACGCGCCGCCGGCCAAGCGCCCCGTGCGCACGCACGAGGTGGTGGTCGACGGCGGCGTCATCTATGTCAAGCAGTCCGAGGCGCCACCCAACCTGCCGCCGGGCGTCACCGTCAAGGGGCAGGCGTGAACACGATCTGCGTCGTCGGCGCCTCCCTCGCCGGGCTGCTGACCGCCAGGGCGCTGCGCGCCCAGGGTCACCGGGGCAGGCTGGTGCTGGTCGGGGACGAGCGCCACCGACCCTACGACCGCCCGCCGCTGTCGAAGGACTTCCTGCGCGGCGACCTGGCCGAGGCCGACCTGGCCCTGGAGAGCGAGGGCGAGGCCGAGGAGCTGGACGCGGAGTGGCGGCTGGGCGTGGCCGCCGTGGCCCTGGACCCCGGGGAGCGCCGCGTCGAGCTGAGCGACGGCACCTCGGTGCGGGCCGACGGCATCGTCATCGCCACCGGCGCCACCGCCCGCCGGCTCCCCGCCGCCGGCCACCTGGCCGGCGTGCACACGCTGCGCACCCTGGACGACGCCCGCTCCCTGCGCGCCGACCTGGAGGCGGGCCGGCGGCTGGTGGTGATCGGCGGCGGCTTCGTCGGCGCCGAGGTCGCCGCCACCGCCCGCGACC
>NZ_JBSFTC010000740.1:0-1415 GCF_053590415.1 Nonomuraea sp. NPDC003201 | reverse complement strand
GGGCCGGCGCGCCAGGCGGAGGTCACGAGGAACGGGCCGGCGCGCCAGGCGGCGGCGACGACGAGGCGGCGGCCAAGCCGCACGATGATGACGCGGCAGCCCGGCGGCGTGGCGGCTGGGAGCGTTCGGGCGAGCGGGTCGGCCAGTCACGGTCCAGCACGGACGGCGAACGGAGCGGCGGCGAACGGGGGCTCTTCGGGCGGGTCGGGACGTCGGCGGGACGAGGGTTCCTCGGACGGGTCGGGGCTTCGGCGGGACGGGCCGTGTGGGCCGTTCGGGGGGCGGTCGGGCTCGCCTTCTTCCAGGGTGACGCCGATCCGCCACCGAAGGCGCGGCGGCTGGCGTTCGGGGTGCCGCAGTGGCTCAGGCCGCTCGTCCCGCTCACCACGATCAGCCTCGTCCAGGTGGCGGAGCTGATATTGGCGCTGCTGCTCTACATGCAGACGGTGAACACGGTGTGGTTGTGGAACATCGGCCCACAGATCGGCCCTTACCGACAAGGGCCGATCTGGGAGGGCTTCGTCTACCTCACCGCCGTGGCGGTCGCGCTGCCCATCGCCCTGCGCGACCGGTGGCCGCTGGCGGCCTGGCGGGTGTCGTTCGCGCTGATGCCCGTGGCCGTCGGGGTGACCAGGACGATCGGGTTCCCTCACGGCGAGATGCCGTACATGACGTGGCTGATCGTCTCCTATCTGCTGGCCCTCTACTCCGTGGCCGTGCGCTGCGACCGGCGGATCACGGTGGCCGTCTGGGTCGTCACGTTCCTGGCCACCTGGATCATCGATCCCAAGTCGATGCCGGTCGCCATGGTCGTCGTGTCGGTGGCGGTGCTGTTCGGCTACAACGTGCGGGTCCGCCGTACCGCCACGGCGAAGCTGAAGACGGAGGAGCGGCGCACCCGGCAGGCCGAGAGCGCGCAGGCGGTGCTGGCGGAGCGGGCTCGCATCGCCAGGGAGCTGCACGACGTGGTCGCGCACCACATGTCGGTGATCGCGATCCAGGCGGAGGCGGTGCCGCTCAAGGCCAGGGGCGATCCCGCCCAGTTGGAGGCGGGGCTGGCGGAGATCCGGGGGCTGTCGCTGGAGGCGATCGCCGAGCTGCGCCAGGTCCTCGGCGTGCTGCGCGATCAGGACGGACGCGTCGACACCGCCCCTCAGCCCGGGCTCGACCGGCTCGACGAGCTGGTCTCCAACGCCCGCGCCGCCGGGCTGGCCGTGCTCGTCAAGCGCGCCGGACCGCTCAACCGGCTGACTCCGGCCGTGGGGCTGTCGGCGTACCGGATCGTGCAGGAGTCGCTCAGCAACGCGATGCGCCACGCGCCCGGCTCGACGGTGGCGCTGGACGTCGCACACCGGCGGGGTGAGCTGCGGCTGCGCGTCGCCAACGGCCCGAGTACCGCGCCCGGCGCCGGGGCC
>NZ_JBSFTC010000739.1:0-1419 GCF_053590415.1 Nonomuraea sp. NPDC003201 | reverse complement strand
CGTGCGTGGCCAGCGCCAGGTGGGCCTGCCCGACCAGCAGCAGCGCCCGGAACTGCGGCGCGATCGCCGTCCCGTCCTCCATCGCGTGCCCGGCCGCGGCGTAGTAGCGCTCGGCGGCCCGCAGGTCTCCCTCCTGGCGGGCCAGATGGCCCAGCTCGACCTGCGCGAACGCGACGTTGCGGGCGGGCGTCCCCCGGCCCTCCGGCGCGTCGATCAGGCTCCGCAGCACGGCCCTGGCCCGCTCCACGTCCCCTTCGCGCACCAGGATGGAGGCCTGCCAGACCCGCTGGTGGGCGACGTCGGCCTCGGGGTTGAGCTCGAGCAGCAGCCGTACGGCCTCGTCCATCGCCTCCTGCCCCTGGCCGAAGTCCCCGAACACGGCGTGCGTCTCGGCCAGCGACGTCAGCGCCATCGACAGCCCCCACCGTTCGCCGGCCTGCCGCAGCTCGGCGCAGCCGGCCAGCAGGTCGGCCCGCGAGCCGGCCATGTCGCCGCCGTTCTCCTTCAGCGCGGCCCTGGTCACGTAGAGCATGCCGCGCGTCCACGGGTCGGGGTGCGCCAGCCGCCGCTCGATCACGGCGAAGCCGAGCTCGGCGTCGTCGGTGAACAGCGCCAGCGCCGGCTGCAGCATCGCCAGCACCGGATGCCCGGCCTCCTCCCCTTCCTGGAGGCTCGCGGCCCGGCGCAGCTCGCGCGCCGCCGAGGCGACCATGGTGTGGCCGCCGTCAAGGCTGGCGTTGATGATGTGGACGGCGCTGGCGATCAGCCGCTCCCGCGTGGGCGTCTCACCGGGTACGTCCAGCGCCCGTCCGATCCAGCCGGCCGACTCGGCGCGGGTGCCGCGGATGGTCCAGAAGATGCCCATGGCGGCGGTCAGGCGGATCGCGGTGGTGGCGTCGGCGCTGTCGACGGCGTAGTGCAGCGCGGCCAGGATGTTGTCGTGGTCGGCCAGCAGGCGGGCGATCCAGGCGAGCTGGTCACGGCCGCGAAGCCGCGGCTCGGCGTGTTCGGCCAGGTCGCGGAAGTAGGCGGCGTGCCGGGCGCGGACGGCGGCGATGCGGCCGTCGGCGGCCAGGCGTTCGAGCCCGTACTCCCTGATGGTCTCGAGCATGCGGTAGCGGCCGTCGTCGGCGGGCTGGACGAGGGATTTGTCCACCAGCGCGGCGACGAGGTCGAGGCTGCCGCCGACGTGTTCGGCCGCGGCCAGGTCGAACCCGCCGGCGAAGACCGCCAGCCGCTCGGCCAGCCGGCGCTCGGGGCCGTTGAGCAGGTCCCAGCTCCAGGCGACGACCGCGCGCAGCGTCTGGTGGCGGGGCAGCGCCGTACGGCGCCAGGCTCCTGACGGGGCGCACGCAGTGGACGGACAACCTCGTCCGGCCGGGCATGCTGCAGGTGATGTTCCTGCGCAGCCCGATGGCG
>NZ_JBSFTC010000738.1:0-1436 GCF_053590415.1 Nonomuraea sp. NPDC003201 | reverse complement strand
CGGTCCAGATCTCGAAGAGCTCCTCCAGCGTGCCGATGCCGCCGGGCAGCACGAGATGTGGAGGTAGCGCAACTGCTCCTCCGTCTGGAAGCCGCCGCCGCCCTCGTGGCCGTTCCAGGGCCACACGGAGATCTCCTTCGGGCCCTGCCAGTGGTTGTATCCGGCGAACACGGTCGACGGCGGGCAGACGTCGTCCATCAGCGCCACCGAGTAGAGCGCGGGTACCTGGCCGCGGGCGGCGAAGTTGAGCCCGTCGAAGTACGACAGCGTGCGGAAGACCTGGTCGGCGGTGTCCCTGCGGGTGGAGAGGAAACGCACCAGCTCCTGGTACGGGTCCTTCCCGGTGATCTCGACCGCCCGCCGGAAGTGGGTCAGGAACGGCACGTCGATCAGCGCCGCCTTGACCGCCGGGTGCAGCGCGGCCGTGGCCTGCGCGATGCCGCCGCCCTGGCTGCCGCCCGAGACGACGACCCGGCTCGCGTCCACCGCCGGGTGTTCGAGGGCCGCGTCCACGGCCCTGACGGCGTCGGTGAAGACGCGCCGGTAGTAGTAGTCGTCCGGGTCGAGGATGCCCCGGGTCATCATGCCCGGCGCCTGCGGCGAGGCGCTGCCGTGCGGGTCCCCGGTCGCGCCGGGGCTGCCGGCGTTCGCGCCGCCGTGGCCGCGCGTCTCCATCACGAACACCGCGTACCCGGCCGACGGCCAGAACAGGTGGTCCTTGGCGAACCCGCGACCGCCGCTGTAGCCGATGTAGTGCATCACGCACGGCACCGGGCCCTCGACCCCGCGCGGCACCAGGAACCACCCGTTGATCCGGTGCCCGCCCCAGCCCGCGAAGGACACGTCGAACACGTCGACGGTGGCGAGGGGCAGGTCGTACGGGACGTACTCGGCGCTCAGGTCGAACTCCCCGGCCTCGGCCAGGGTGCGTGACCAGAACGCGTCGAAGTCCGCGGGCTCGTCGCGTTCGGGGAGGTAGCTGCGGAGTTGCTCAAGCGGCAGGTCGAACAGTGGCACGGAATCTCCAGCCTTGTAGAGGGACGCTGATATTTCACCTCATCCCGCCGGTAAGCGCTATCCCACTCCGCGTCCGGAATCCCATCCGCCTGTCCGAAACCCGTGGAGTGCACTAACGTCCCCTTGTGGCTTCTTTCGCCAGACTGGCCGGACGGGCGGTGGCGGGCGCCGGGGTGCTGGCCCTGTCGCCGGTCCTCGGGCTGGCCACTTTGGCCGGGATGGCGATGGTGGGCGCGGAGGCGACCACGTTCACGGTGACGGGGCTGGCGGTCTTCGCGTCGGTCTTCTTCCTGGGGCTGCTGCTGTGCGTGCCCAGGCCGAGGGCCGTGTGGGGGCGCTGGTTGCGGGCGCTGGTGATCCTCGGGGTGGAGGCGGCCGTCGTGTGGCCGGTCGGCGTCGCCACGCTGCGCCCGCCGCAG
>NZ_JBSFTC010000737.1:0-1443 GCF_053590415.1 Nonomuraea sp. NPDC003201 | reverse complement strand
GGCCACCGGCGCCGACGCGGCGGCGGTCGTGATCCTGCACGGTTACACCGACCCGGCCTTCGAGGAGGGCGTCGCGGCGGGCCTGCGCGAGCGGCTGCCCGCGTTGCCGGTGACGGCTTCGGCGACCGTGTGGCCGGAGGTACGCGAGTACGAGCGTGCCCTGGTGGCCTGCATGAACGCCTACATCCAGCCGCTCATGCGCGACTACTTCGCCCGCCTGGAGAGCCGGGTGCGCGGGCTCGGGGTGTCGGCGCCGATCTTCATCAGCGCGTCCAACGGCGGCTCGATGAGCCTGCGCTCGGCCGCGGAGCGGCCCGTCGAGACCGTGCTGTCGGGGCCGGCCGCCGGGGTGGCCGCGGCCGCCCGGCTGGGGGCGGGGGCCATCGTCACGTTCGACATGGGCGGGACCAGCAGCGACATCGCCGTGTCCGTGGACGGGTCGCCCGAGCTGGCCACCCACACCACGGTGGGCGGGCTGCCCCTGATCGTGCCGGTCGTGGCCGTGCACGCGATCGGGGCCGGGGGCGGGTCGGTCGTCTGGGTGGACGGGCCGGGTGTGCTCAAGGTCGGGCCGGGCAGCGCGGGCGCCGACCCCGGGCCGGCGGCGTACGGCCGGGGCGGCGACCGGCCGACGGTGACGGACTGCTACCTGGCGACCGGGCTGATCGACCCGCGCACGTTCCTCGGCGGCCGGATGCCTCTCGACGCCGGCGCCTCGCTCAAGGCCCTGTCGGGCATCGCCATCCACCTCGCCTCCGGAGGCGAGCGCGCCGGGGACGACCTGGCCGCGTACCGGGTGGCGGCGTCGGCCTTGCGGGTGGCGACGGCGGGGATGGCGACCGAGCTGCAGAAGATCATGGCGCAGCGCGGGCTCGACCCGCGGCGGTTCGCGCTCGTGCCGTTCGGCGGCGCGGGCCCGACGCACGCGGCCATGCTCGCCGAGGAGGTCGGGATCGCGCACATCGTGGTCCCGCCGACCGCCGCGACGTTCTGCGCCCTGGGCGCGGCGGGCGCCGACCTGCGCCGCGACTTCGCCCGCAGCCTGCGCCGCCCCCTGGATGCCGCGAGCGCCACCCGCCTGGCGGGCGTGCTCGCCGAGCTGTCCGCCCAGGCCCGGGAGTGGCTGGCCGAGCAGGACGGCGAGGCCCGGCTGCGGGGGCGGCTGTCGTTCGCGGCCGACCTGCGCTACTCCGGCCAGGCGTACGAGCTCCGCGTCGCCCTCGACCCGGACCGCCTGGACGCCGAGGCGGTCTCCGAGGCGTTCCACGCCGAGCACGAGCGCCTGTACGGCTTCCGCGACCAGAGCGCGACCATCGAGCTCGGCACCGCCAGGCTCGGCGTGGTCGGTCCGGCGGCCGAGCTGCCGCCCGCCGCCGTCCCCCCGGGCACGGGCGCGTCCCGTCCCACGGCCCGCAGGCGGGTCCTGCTGGCCGGCGCCTGGCA
>NZ_JBSFTC010000736.1:0-1458 GCF_053590415.1 Nonomuraea sp. NPDC003201 | reverse complement strand
GCTGCGCGCGCTGGAGCCCGAGCTGGCGCAGGGCCTGGAACGGCTGCGCGACCGGGTCCGCGGCAACCCCGAGTCGGTGCGGCGCGTCACCGCCCAGTTCTCCCTGAAGAACACCATGGGGTACGGGCTCAACAGCTTCCTCGACCACGACACGCCCGCGCAGATCCTCGCCCACCTCGCGATCGGCAGCGAGGGGACCCTGGGCTTCGTCGCGCAGGCGGTCCTGCGCACGGTCCCGGCGCACCGCCTGGCCACGACCGGCCTGCTCGTCTTCCCCACGCTGCGCCGGGCGATGGCGGCGATGCCGCAGCTCGTCACCGCCGGCCCCGCCGCCGTCGAGCTGCTGGACGCCGAGTCCCTGCGGGTGGCCCAGCGGGACCCCAGGGCCGACGACGTCCTGCGCACGCTGACCGTACGGGACCACGCCGCGCTCCTGGTCGAGTGGCAGGAGTCGGACCCCGAAGCGCTCGCCGAGCACGAGCGCACGGCCGAGCGGCTGTTCGCCACGCTCGACCTGGCCGCCCCGGCGCGGCTGAGCAGGGACGCGGGCGGCCGGGCCGCTCTGTGGCACATCCGCAAGGGCCTGTACGCCTCCGTCGCCGGCGCCCGGCCCAGCGGCACCACCGCGCTCCTGGAGGACGTCGCCGTCCCGGTGCCCGTCCTGGCCGACCTGTGCGACGACCTGGCCGGCCTGTTCGCCAAGCACAGGTACGAGCGCAGCGTCATCTTCGGCCACGCCAAGGACGGCAACCTGCACTTCATGCTCAACGAGCGCTTCGACACCGACCTGGAGCGCTACGCCGACTTCACCGAGGACATGGTCGCCGCCGTGCTCGACCGGGGCGGCACGCTCAAGGCCGAGCACGGCACCGGCCGCGTCATGGCCCCCTTCGTCCGCCGCCAGTACGGCGACGAGCTGTTCGAGGTGATGCGCGAGGTCAAGCGCCTGTGCGACCCCGCGGGCACGCTCAACCCCGGCGTCGTCCTCACCGACGACCCGCACGCCCACCTGCGCGACCTCAAGAACGTCGTCACCGTCGAGCCCGAGGTCGACCGGTGCGTGGAGTGCGGCTACTGCGAGCCCGTCTGCCCCAGCCGCGACCTCACCACCACGCCGCGCCAGCGCATCGTGCTCCGGCGGGAGCTGGCCGCCGCCCAGGAGGCGGGTGACCACGCGCTGGCGAAACGGCTGGAGGAGGAGTACGGCTACGACGCCGTGGACACCTGCGCCGTGGACGGCATGTGCGCCACCGCCTGCCCCGTCCTCATCAACACCGGCGACCTGACCAAACGCCTGCGCGAAGAGCGCCACGGCCGCGCCGCCCGCGCGGGCTGGAAGTCCGCCGCCAAGCACTGGAACGGCGTCACCCGGGCCATGAACCTGGCCCTCGACGCCGCCGCCACGGCGCCTCCCCCGCTCGCCGAGAACGCGAGCAAGGCCGCCCGCGCCGTGGCAGG
>NZ_JBSFTC010000735.1:0-1459 GCF_053590415.1 Nonomuraea sp. NPDC003201 | reverse complement strand
AGAGTGCGGTTCGCGAGTCCATGCCCGTGATGTCGCAGTGTGATCGGATGGATTTGTAGCGTTACCACCAGTCGGAGGGCTCGGATGTGCTGGGATGGCCGTGTGGCCGAGCGCAAGCCCTACCCCAGCGACTTATCCGACGCCCAGTGGGCGTTGATCGAACCGGTGCTCACCGCATGGAAGGCCGCGCACCCGTCCGTCAGCGGCCACGATGGCAACTACGAGTTACGCGAGATCGTCAACGCGATCCGCTACCAGGGACGAACCGGCGTCCAATGGGACTATCTCCCGCACGACCTGCCACCCAAGAGCGCGACGTACTACTACTTCGGCAAGTGGCGCGACGACGGCACCGACAAGACGATCCACGACCTGCTGCGCTGGCACCTGCGCGAGAAGAAGAAACGATTAGCCGACCCCAGTCTGGTCGTGCTGGACACCCAGAGCGTCCACGTCGCGGCAGGGGTCCCCGCCTCCACGACCGGCAAGGACGCCGCGAAGCGAGTAGCGGGGAGAAAGCGGGGCTTGGCGGTGGACGTGCTGGGGCTGGTCATCGCTGTGGTCATGTTGGCCGCCTCGGCCCACGAGAATGTCGCCGGGATCGCCCTGCTGGACCGGGTCGCCGCCAGCACCGAGGGCACAGCGACCAAGGCGCTGGTCGACCAGGGGTTCAAGAACACGGTTGTCGCGCATGGCGCCGGTCTGGGGATCGACGTGGAGGTTGTCGAGCGTAACCCTGCCGACAAAAGGTTCGTCCCCCAGCCCAAGAGATGGGTCGTCGAGCAGACGTACGGCATCTTGATGTTCCACCGGCGTCTGGTCCGCGACTACGAGCATCTTCCGGCCAGTTCCGAATCACGGGTGTATTGGGCGATGACGGACGTGATGTCCCGCCGCCTGATCCGTGGCACGGCCCCCGCGTGGCGGTGGACATGACCGGGCCCGACGCTCGCCAGTCCGACCCCGGCACCTGGCTCCTGGACCGAATCGACGCCCGCGAGCACGCCTTGACCTGCCAGATCGAGCAGACCCAGGCGGAGATCGACACTCTGACCGCGCGTCTGGGCGAACTCAGCGAGGCGATCGAGCACCTGCGGATCAGCCGCAAGACCCTCATCTCCCTTGCTGAAGAGGACCCTGCCCCGGCCGAGCCGGCCGCAACTCCTCCCGTGATCCCCGATCACCCCGCCTACCAGCAGATCCTCACCGTATTCGGCGAGGTAGCCGACTCCCTGCGCGCCCGCGACCTGGCCATGGCCATGGACCTGCCGCTGACGCAGAACGCCATCCAGAACGTCCGCGCCAAGCTCAAACGCCTGGCCAGCCGCGGCATCCTCATCGAGACCGAGCCGGGATTGTTCTCCCAACCACGCCGATAGCCCGAACGGTGAGCTTCCGCCAGCCGGCCTAACCCAACCCCACCGGCGAAAGGGACATCAGCTCGCAGAACGCACTCTGA
>NZ_JBSFTC010000734.1:0-1469 GCF_053590415.1 Nonomuraea sp. NPDC003201 | reverse complement strand
GTCGCCGCCGCACGCGGCGGCGGTCTCCTCGGCCGAGGCCAGGTCGCGGTCGGCGCACACCACGGAAGCCCCGTGAGCGGCCAGCGCCAGCGCCGCCTCCCGGCCGATCCCGCTCCCCGCCCCGATCACCACGGCCCGCCGCCCATCCAGGCGGAACAGCGCGTCATATCCCATACGAGGCACCCTAGCGACTGGTCCGACCAGTGCACCAGGTTGGGGGTCAGCGCGTCTCCCATTCGGCGCGCGTCAGCTCGTACTCCACCTCCCCGTGCTCGGCCCCCGGCAGCGGGTCCTCCCACTCCAGGTGGAACGTGCGGGTGAAGCGCAGCCCGCACTTCTCCATGACCCGCCGCGAGCGCACGTTCACTGCCATGGTCTGAGCGAAGACCCGGCGCGCGCCCAGCTCCCGGAACGCCTTGTCGATCAGCGCGAGCGAGCCCTCGGTCGCGTACCCCTTGCCCCAGGCCGACGTGTGCAGCCGGTAGCCCAGCTCCGGCTCGTCGTCCGGCGAGCCCTTGGGCGCGCGCAGGTGGAACCACCCGAGAAACGCCCCGGACGGCTTCTCGATCGCCGCGAAGAAACCGGTTGCGATGAACGCGGGCAGCGTCTTCCCGACGATCACCTCGCGCGGCGTGGGCTTGCCGCCGTTGAGGAACTCCATGACCTCGGGGTCGTTGTGGAGGGTGAAGAGGTGGCCGGCGTCGGACTCGGTGAAGCGGCGCAGGATCAGCCGCCCGGTCTCCAGATAGATGTGCACCGGCAAACGCTAGTGAGCCGGTGGCCGCGCCTTCGACAGGTTTTCCGACAGCTCGCGCAGCCGGGCCCGCGCCCCGGCGTCGTACGCCTGCTCCAGCGCCTGCGAGGGCCGCAGGCCGTCGAAGAAGCGCCCGGACACCTCGTCGAGGCCGGGGTCGGTGATCAGCCGCGACGTGGCCTCCACGCCCTCCCGCAGCTCGCTGACCGGCGTGGCGACCATCTTGGTGGGCATGTACGTGGCCGGGTGCAGGGCGTTGGCGGTGACCCCGGTGCCCGCCAGCTCCTCGGCCAGGTCCACGGTGAACATCACCTGCGCGAGCTTGCTCTGGCAGTACGCGCGCACCCCGCTGTAGCCGGCGGCCTGCATGACGTCGCCGAAGTCGATCGGGGCCTGGCCGAGGCTGCTGACGTTGACGATCCTGGACGGGGCCGACTCGCGCAGCACCGGCAGCAGGAGCCGGGTGAGCAGGTAGCCGGCCAGGTAGTTGACCGCGAAGCGCAGCTCGTGGCCGTCCGCGCTCTCCTGCCGTACCCCGCCGCCCGGCACGGTCGTGCCGATCCCCGCGTTGTTCACCAGCGTGTCGAGGTCCTTGTGGTCGGCCGAGACGGCCTGCGCGAGCTCGCGTACCTCGTCGAGCGAGGCCAGGTCGGCGCGGTACCAGTGCAGCCGCGCGGCGGGGACGGCGGCCCGGATCTCCGCCAGCGTGTCGTGG
>NZ_JBSFTC010000733.1:0-1478 GCF_053590415.1 Nonomuraea sp. NPDC003201 | reverse complement strand
CGCTCGTCGTGGCCGCCGCCGACCTGCTGGCCCTCACCCTCGTGGCCGCGCCCGGCGAGCTGGGCGCTGACATCGCGATCGGGTCCTCGCAGCGGTTCGGGGTGCCGTTCGGGTTCGGCGGGCCGCACGCGGCCTACATGTCCGTACGCGATGGCCTGCAGCGCCAGCTCCCCGGCCGCCTGGTGGGCGTGTCGGTGGACGCCGACGGCGACCCCGCGTACCGGCTGGCCCTGCAGACCCGCGAGCAGCACATCCGCCGCGAGAAGGCCACCAGCAACATCTGCACCGCGCAGGTCCTGCTCGCCGTCATCGCGAGCATGTACGCCGTCTACCACGGCCCCGAGGGGCTGCGCCGGATCGCCCACCGGGCGCACCGGCACGCCGTGGCCCTGGCCGGCGGGCTGCGCCAGGCGGGCCTGGAGGTCGTGCACCGCGAGTTCTTCGACACCGTGCTCGTACGCGTGCCCGGCCGGGCCGCCGAGGTGGTCGCCGCCGCCGTCGAGCAGGGCGTGAACCTCTGGCGGGTCGACGACGACCACGTGTCGATCTCCTGCGACGAGAAGACCGGCGCCGCCGAGGTCGCCAAGGTGTGGGCCGCCTTCGGCGTCGAGCAGGCCGACGTGGCCCTGGACGCGGACGCGCTGCCCGCCTCGCTGGCGCGCGAGTCCGGCTACCTCACCCACCCGGTCTTCCACAGCCACCGCTCCGAGACCGCCATGCTGCGCTACCTGCGCAAGCTGCAGGACAAGGACATCGCGCTCGACCGCTCCATGATCCCGCTCGGCTCCTGCACGATGAAGCTGAACGCGACCACCGAGATGGAGCCGATCACCTGGCCCGAGTTCGCCGCGATCCACCCGTACGCGCCGGACGACCAGGCCGAGGGCTACCGCGAGCTGATCGGCACGCTGGAGGGCTGGCTGGCCGAGGTGACCGGCTACGACCGCGTCTCCATCCAGCCGAACGCCGGCTCGCAGGGTGAGTTCGCCGGGCTGCTGGCCATCCGCGCCTACCACCGCGCGGGCGGCCACGGCGAGCGCGACGTCTGCCTCATCCCGTCCTCCGCCCACGGCACCAACGCCGCCAGCGCGATCATGGCGGGCATGCGGGTCGTGGTCGTGGCCTGCGACTCCGACGGCAACGTGGACCTGGCCGACCTCGACGCCAAGATCGACAAGCACCGTGACGCGCTGGCCGCGATCATGGTGACGTACCCCTCGACGCACGGCGTGTACGAGGAGACGATCACCGAGGTGTGCGCCAAGGTGCACGAGGCCGGCGGCCAGGTCTACGTGGACGGGGCCAACCTCAACGCGCTGGTCGGGCTGGCCAAGCCGGGCGAGTTCGGGGCCGACGTGTCCCACCTCAACCTGCACAAGACGTTCTGCATCCCGCACGGCGGCGGCGGGCCGGGCGCCACTCCATCCCGGCCAGGATCGCCGACTCGGCGCAGTTGCGGGTGCTGCACACCTTGCCGA
>NZ_JBSFTC010000732.1:0-1480 GCF_053590415.1 Nonomuraea sp. NPDC003201 | reverse complement strand
GCCGATGAGGCCGGCGCGGGCGATGAGCAGGCGCTCGCCCACGGCCGCCGTGGACGCCAGCTCGCAGGCGGCCTTCGCCTCGCCGTACAGGTCGCGGTCGACCTCGTCGCGATCGGTCGCGGGGAGCAGGGCCGTGGACTCGTCGGCGTCCGGCGCGGCATGGGAGGCGTAGGCGCTGACGGAGGAGACGTAGGCCCAGTGCCGGGCGCGGCCGCCCAGCGCGTGCAGGGCCTCGCGGACGAAGCCCGGCTGCCATGACACCTCGATGACGGCGTCCCATTCCCGGTCGAGCAGCGGCTCGTACGCCGAAGGATCACGCCGGTCGCCGGCCACCAGCCTCGCTCCGTCCGCCACCTGGCCGCTCTCGCCGCGCGCCAGGCACGTCACCCGATGGCCGCGCTCGATCGCCTGCCGCGACAGCTCCCGGCCCAGCCAGGCCGTTCCCCCCAAAACCAAGATTTCCATCCCGACACCCAATCACCGCGAACGCCGAGCACCCGGCCGGGTTCACTGACAGCGCACCGGATTCGCCGAGAGCGGAGAGGGGCCTGCCCGGGGCGCGGTTCGTCCCGGGCAGGCCCGTTGAGCGTCAGACGCCGAAGGGGGCGGGGTAGACGATGGTGCCGCTGGGTACCGCGATGGTGTCGTCGAAGACGAGCGCCATCATCGCCTCGTCGGGCACCTCGAAGGAGGGGCGGATCCCGTACGCCGAGGCCGGGGTGAAGCCGAAGCGCGGGTAGTACTCGGGGTGGCCGAGCACGAGGACGAGGTTCTCGTCCTTGTCGCGTGCGGCCTGCAGACCGGCGCGGATGGCGGCCGAGCCGGCGCCGGTCCTCTGGTAGTCCGGCAGGACCGCGCACGGGCCCAGCGCCAGGGCCGGAGCGGCATCGACGTGGCAGCGGGTGAGCAGCGCGTACCCGGCCACGGTGCCGTCGGGGGCCTGGGCGACGACGGACAGCTCGGGCGACCAGGCCTCATCGACGCGCAGCGCCTCGATGAGGTCGGCCTCCAGAGGCGTGGGGAAGGCGCCGAGGGCGACCGTGCGGATCGCGGGGATGTCCTGCGGGGTCTCGGCGCGGGTGATCCAGGTGTGCGACATGGTGTTCTCGTCTCTCGTCATGGGAGCGGTCGTGGGGCCGGTGGGGGCGACTCTGGCTTCGAGGAGGCCGTAGTACTCGTCGAACCAGTCGCCGTCGGGCAGCCGGTAGACGCCGGACGGCTCGTAGCCGGCGGCCTTCGCGGCGGCGAGGTTCTGCTCGGTGCTGCGCAGCGGGTAGCTCTGATCCCAGGCATCGGAGCCGGGCCCCTGGCGGGGCAGGTCGCGATGCAGGTCATAGAACGCGTTGATGATCGCGTCATCGATGAAATCGGGCACTGTGCCAGATGTTCCTTCAGCAGAAGAGAGGTCGCGGGCCGCGGCGCGGCCCCCCCCCCCCGGAGGCCCCCGCCCGGCCGGGGCCGGGCTGGGGGGGGTGTGGCG
>NZ_JBSFTC010000731.1:0-1490 GCF_053590415.1 Nonomuraea sp. NPDC003201 | reverse complement strand
CCCCGCCCCCGCCGCCGAGCACCCCGACGCCGTGCTGGCCCCCGCCAGGGCGGGCTCCCGCATCACCTGGGAGGTCGGCTGCTTCGTGGCCATCGGCGTGCTCTCGACGGCCGGTCAGGCCCTGCTCTACTGGCTGCTGCGCGCGTGGTGGCCGCCCATGATCGCGAACCTGGTGTCGCTGCTCGTCCTCACCGTGCTCAACACCGAGGCCAACCGCCGCCTCACCTTCCGCTGGTCCGGCACGGGGGCCGGACGGGCGCACCTGGGAGCGGGGGCCCTCTTCCTGCTCGGGTACGTCGTCACCTCCGCCGCCGTGCTGCTGTTCCGCCAGGTCCAGCCCGACGCGTCGGCCGCGGCCGAGACGCTGGTGCTCACCGCCTCGTCCGCGCTGGTCACCGCCGTCCGCTTCGTGACGCTGCGCCTGGCCGTCTTCCGCCGTCCCACACCCTGATCGTCTTCGGAGAAGAAGAAGCACTGATGACCGACATCACCGAACTGCCGCCGCGTGCCGCCGGCCGTCGCCTGCCTGCCTGGGCGGCCCCGGCCGCGATGGCGGCGATCCTGCTCCTGGCCACCGGCCTGTACGGCTGGGCCCTCGGCTCCCTCGGCTGGGGCAACGGCTACTACTCCGCCGCCGTGAAGTCGATGGGCCAGAGCTGGACGAACTTCCTGTTCGGCGCCTACGACCCGGCCGGCGTGATCACCGTCGACAAGCCGCCGGCTGCGCTGTGGCCGCAGGTCCTCAGCACCAAGCTCTTCGGCCTGCACGGCTGGGCGCTGATCCTGCCCCAGGTGCTGGAAGGCGTCGCCACGGTGTTCCTCCTGCACCGCACCGTACGCCTGTGGGCGGGCGAGGCGGCGGGGCTGCTGGCCGCGCTGGTCCTGACCCTGACCCCGATCACGGTGGCGATCAACCGCGACAACAACCCTGACACCCTGCTGGTGCTGACGCTGGTGGCGGCGGCGTACGCGCTGACCCGGGCCCTGCGGACCGGCTCCGGCCGGGCCGCCCTGCGGTGGCTGTGCGCCGCCGGGTTCCTGATCGGCCTCGGCTTCCTGACGAAGATGCTGGCCGCCTGGATGGTGATCCCCGCCTTCGCGGCGGCCTGGCTGGTCGGCGCGCGCGGTCCCTGGCTCGGCCGGCTGGCCAAGTTGCTGGCCGGTGGCGCGGTCCTCGCCGTGTCCTCCCTGTGGTGGATCGCGATGGTCGCGCTCTGGCCGGGGAACCGTCCGTACGTCGGCGGCAGCACCGACGGCGGCGCCTGGGACCTGGTCATCGGCTACAACGGCCTCGGCCGGGTCCTCGGCGGCGGGAGCGGCGGCGTCCCGGGCGGCTTCGGCATCTCCTTCGGCGGTGCGGCCGGTCCGGGGCGGCTCTTCAACGAGCAGGTCGGCGGGCAGATCAGCTGGCTGCTGCCGTTGTGCGGGGTGGCGCTGGCCTTGGCCCTGGCCGTCGCCGTGCTGCGCGAGCTGACCGGGGTGCGGACGGC
>NZ_JBSFTC010000730.1:0-1495 GCF_053590415.1 Nonomuraea sp. NPDC003201 | reverse complement strand
CGGCGGGCCGAAGCCGCCCGGCCCCGGCGGTGGACCGGGCGGCGGGCCCGGCGGTGGACCGGGCGGGTGCGGGGGGAACGGGTGGTGGGGGTGCGGGGCATCCCAGAAGTCGGGCTCTTCCATGATTACCTCCAACTATCGAGATATCTTGACGATATATCTAGATAGTTGGCACGGGAAGGCCATTTCGGGCAGATCCCTGAAAGTTAGCGAGCGCTAACAGCAGCGGTGACGGCCGCGCGCGCCATGGCGTGCAGCAGCGGCCGCATGTCCCCCGCGCCCAGCTCGCCCGCGCTGTGCGGCGTGGAGTTAAGCAGCCCGAACACGGCGTGCGTCGCGGCCCGCAGCCGCGCCGCCGGGCACGCCGGGTGCAGCTCGGCCAGCACGGTGACCCACTCCTCGACGTAGAGCCGCTGCAGCCGCCTGATCTGGCGCCGCTCGGGCTCGGGCACGTTGCCCAGCTCCCTGTCGTGCACGGTGATCAGCGCCGGCTGCTCGAGAGCGAACGTGATCTGCACGTTGAGCAGCGCGTCCAGCGTCTCCTGCGGATCCGGGTACGAGGTGACCACCGCGGCGGCCGACTCGCGCAGCCGCGAGCTGACGTCGAGCAGCATCTCCGACAGCAGCGCGTCCTTGCCGCTGAAGTGCCGGTAGAGCGCGGGGCCCGAGACGCCGACCGCGGCGCCGATGTCCTCGATCGAGACGCCGTGGAAACCGCGCGCGGCGAACAGCCGGGCCGCCGCCTCCAGGATCTCCCCGCGCCTGTTGCGGCGATTCCGGGTAGGGGCGGTAGTGGTCACGTCTCACATGCTAGACGACTACGTTAATGATGACTAACATCTCGTGCTATGAGAGGGGCGTCATGAGCGAGTGGCCGGTGCTGAAGTCGTCCGCCGATCCCGGCGGCGAGGCGTTCAAACGTAACGCCGAGCTCAACGAGCGGCTCGCCGCCGAGCTGCTGGAGCGGCTGGAGGCCGCCGCCCGGGGCGGCCCCGAGCGCTCGCGCCTGCGCCACGTCGAGCGCGGCAAGCTGCTGCCGCGCGACCGCGTCGACGGCCTGCTCGACCCCGGCTCCCGCTTCCTGGAGCTGTCGCCGCTGGCCGCGAACGGGCTCTACGACGACCAGGCGCCCGCCGCGGGGATCATCACCGGGGTCGGCCGGGTCTCCGGCCGCGAGTGCGTGATCGTCGCCAACGACGCCACCGTGAAGGGCGGCACGTACTACCCGCTCACGGTCAAGAAGCACCTGCGCGCGCAGGAGGTGGCCCTGCACAACCGCCTGCCGTGCGTCTACCTCGTCGACTCGGGCGGCGCGTTCCTGCCCAAGCAGGACGAGGTGTTCCCCGACCGGGAGCACTTCGGCCGCATCTTCTACAACCAGGCCACCATGTCCGCCCGCGGCATCCCGCAGATCGCCGCCGTGCTCGGCTCGTGCACGGCGGGCGGCGCGTACGTGCCCGCGATGAGCGACGAGGCCGTCATCGTGCGCGGCCAG
>NZ_JBSFTC010000729.1:0-1503 GCF_053590415.1 Nonomuraea sp. NPDC003201 | reverse complement strand
GGCGGCGTCCGTGCCGGCGCCGGCGCGCCCGACCAGCGCCCGGAACCGCGACAGGTCCAGCGCCTCGGGCGGCACATCGATGACGTAGCCGTCGTCGGACGTGCGGATCAGCCGGTGGGAGCCGTCACCGCCCGGATCCTCGCCCAGCGCGCGCCGCAACCGCGCCACGTGGGTGTACAACGCGCTGCGGGCGTTGTGGGGAACGTCGTCGGCCCACAGCCGCTCGATCAGCTCGTCCGGCGAGACGTTCCGGTTGGCGCGCAGGAGCAGCGTGGCGAGCACGATCCGCTGCTTGGCCGCCGGAAGGGAGATCGGCCGGCCGTCACGTACGACTTCGAGCGGGCCCAGAATCCCAAACCGAAATCCGGCATTCGACCTTATGTCCACATTCATCCTGACGTCGCGAAGTGATGGACGACAGCACGGGCGGGTGGGGCGTCGTCGTGCCGCAACCGGTCCATCGGCACGTGCCGCTACGAACTACGGTAGCCACCGGCGACGCCATCGTTCTTGCACAAACCTTGCGTCGCGCGGACCGCCTCCTTTCGCCGGGTTTCGGCGTGGCCCGCACGACAGGTTCAGGACAGGTCCGCGAAAGGAGCCGATGGGATCATGGGGGCCGGACGACATCGCTGAGCCCGCTGGGAGGACTCTGTGGAAGGCATGCGGATCACGGCGCTGATGGCCGCAACGCTGTCGATGGGCCTCGTGGCGGGGATCTTCGGCCTGTACGCGCACACGATCATGCCGGGCCTCGGGCGGACCGACGACCGCACCTTCGTGGCCGCGTTCCAGTCGATCGACCGGGCGATCATCAATCCGTGGTTCATGGCGGGCGGCTTCTTCGGCGCGCTCCTGTTCACGATCCTCGCCGCGGTGGCCTACCTCGGCCGCCCGGCCCTGCCGTGGATCGTCGCCGCGCTCGTCCTGTACGCGATCACCGTCGTCATCACCCTGGCGGTCAACGTGCCGCTCAACGACGCGATCAAGGCGGCTGGGGATCCCGGCCACATCGACGTGGCCGCGGTCCGCGAGGCGTTCGGCGAGATGCGGTGGCGGAGCTGGAACCTCGTCCGCGTGGTCGCCTCCACGACCGCGTTCGGCCTGCTCGCCTGGGCTCTCACGTTGTCAGGGAAGTAGAGCCGGCCCCTGACGCGCCTTTCCATCCAAACCGTAGGCGTCCGGGTGATGGTTTTCCGGCCGGGGTGTCGGTCACGATGTGTGCGTGTCCATGTGGCGACTGTGGCCGGGCCCGTCAGGGCGGTCGCGCCGGATTCCGGCGGGAGTGGCGATCCTCCTGGTGGTGCTGGGCGTGGTGGCGACCGCCGCCGGGCTGGACGCGCCGTCGGACGGCAGCGTGGTGCCGCTGGGCTGGCGCGCCGACGGTGTGGTGGTGAACGTCCCGGGCACCCCGGCAGCCGTCGCCGGCACCCCGGTGGACGTCCCCGGCGCCCCCGTGACCCCGCCGGGCGCTCCCGGCGCTCCCGGCGGGGTGGGGTTGCG
>NZ_JBSFTC010000728.1:0-1521 GCF_053590415.1 Nonomuraea sp. NPDC003201 | reverse complement strand
GGGGGCTGGGGCCGCTGCGGCGGGGGCGGCGGCTGGGGCGGCGGCTGGGGCGGCGGACGCTGGGCCAACTGGCGCCACCACCGCATGCCCCGCATCAAGATCATCATCATCAACACGAACCGCAACCGCAACGTGCAGCAGCGCATGGACGAGCGCCACGAGATGGACCACAACGAGGACAACAACCAGCCCACGTGGCAGTAGAGCTCACCGCACAGGCGAACCGGTGGCGCGGGCCGCGCCACACCAGGAGTCCCCTGAGTGATGAAGCTCCGCCCACGCCGATCGAGTGCCCGTATTCACCGGGTCCCGACGTCTGCCCCGACAGCGACGACGTCGACCCACCGAATACGGGCACTCGACGTGTCTCCTACCGCCGGCGCCCGAAGACGGGCCCCGCCGTAGCCACCCCGAAGACGGGCCCAGCCGGGGGGCCACCCCGAAGACGAGTCCAGTCGGGGGTCGCCCCGAAGACGAGTCCAGTCCGGGCTCGCCCCGAAGACGAGTCCAGTCCGGGGTCGCCCCGAAGAGGGCCGGGACCGCCCTCTTCTCGGGGAACGGACGGTCCACGGCGATGACGACCGGCGGCGGGGGACAGGGGCGCTCGGCTTGTGGGGGGCCGCATGGGACGGGGCGACGACCGTAGAAAACAGAAGTGAGTGCCCGTATTCGCTTGGGCGGCGCCGGCCGGAGGGTGGCGCCGGTCCCGATGAATACGGACACTCGTTTGGCGTGGGCGGAGTGTCATCGCTCGGGGACTCCGCCCGCTACGGCGGCCTCAGAGGCGCGCCAATGCTCAGCTCAGTGTCTGAGTCCTACCACTCGTCACGGTGGCCACCGTTGATGTTGTGGTTCTGGTTGACGATGACGATCCGGACCCGGGCGCCCCTGTCGTGACGGCCCCAGCCCCAGCCGCCGCCCCAGCCGCGACCGCCCCAGGCCCAGGGGCCGCCCCAGCGGCCGCCCCAGCCTCCGCCGCACCGGCGCCAGCCCCCGCCGCGGCAGTTGCCGGCGAGGACGGGGGCGGCGGACTTGACCTGGACGGCCGCGCCGGCCGGCGACGTGGCCGCGCCCGCGGCTACCACGCCACCGGTCAGCGCCGAACTGACGGCGAGACCCGCGATAACACTCTTGAGCTTGGGCATTGTTTTCCCCCTAAAGGTTCGATTGCCCTGTTTCACGCCCCCCGGCGCAGGCGGATACAGATCCGGCCGAATCGGGGAAACGCTACGGGCGATTCCTAGGAAATCTCCCGCACGCTGCATATTTCCGGACAAATCACCAGCAAACCGGAACTGCCGCGATTTGGTGGACCACAGACTCCCTCATGGCCGAAACAAAAGACTCCACCCCGCATAGCCCCGTCCCCTGCCGCACTGGTATAAGTCCACCGGTACCTCCGCTCCGCCGTACAACGCAGTGAGGGGGGGGCCCCCCCCAACGCCCCCCCGCCCGCCCCCACACCCCCCCCCCCCACCCATAATAATTATTTTCTCAAATAACACCACAATAAAAAAATAA
>NZ_JBSFTC010000727.1:0-1530 GCF_053590415.1 Nonomuraea sp. NPDC003201 | reverse complement strand
GATGACGTGGTTCGCCGTGGCGCTGGGGCTGGCCAGCCCGGACCCGGAGACCGCGAGCAACCTGCCGATGATCTTCGTGTTGCTGCCGTTCGTGGAGCCGGTCGGGCCGCTGACCATGCAGGTGAGCGGGGTGACGGCCGGGGTCCCCGTGGTGATCGCGGGCCACGACCACGCGGTGGGGTCGTGGGCGGCGGGGGTGCGGCGACCCGGCGACGTGGCCGACTCCCTCGGCACGGCGGAGGCGGTGATGGTGCTGTCGGACTCCCGCCCGGACTCGCGTACGGGACTGGCCCTCGGCATCACGACCGACCCGTCGCTGGACGGGACCCGCAAGGTGGTCGTCGGCGGCCTGCCCACCAGCGGGGCCATGCTCGACTGGCTGCTCCCCCTCACGGGGAACGGCGAGGCCGGGTACGCGGCGCTGCCCGGACTGCTGGGCGGAGTGCGGTTGCCGACGGGGATCGTGGTGGAGCCGTACCTGCGGGGCCGGGTCGCGCCCGCGCCCGACCCGGCCCGGCGCGTGACGGTGTCGGGGCTCGGGCCCGAGCACAGCCCGGGCGACCTGCTGGCGGCGGCCGTCGAGGGCACCTGCCTGCACGCCCGCTGGATGCTCGACGAGCTCTCCGCCGTCACCGGCACCGCTCCCGAGCGCCTCGTGGTCCTCGGCGGGCAGGTCAGGATCCCGCTGTGGATGCGGGTCAAGGCCGCGCTCTCGCCTGTCCCGGTCGAGGTGGTGCGATCCGATGACGCGGTCTGCGCGGGCGCGGCGCTCGTCGCCGGGCAGGCGGGCGGGTCGCTCGACGACGTGCCCGTGCTCCCCCGCGATCGCCTGCCGCCCGAACCCGAGCTCGCCGCCGCCTACGTCCCCCTCTACGAGCGTTTCCTGGCCTCGGCCCGCACACCCCGATGACGGACCCGACACCTCACGTGACCCCGCATGCCCCGATGACGGACCGGCGCCTCAGGTGACGCGCAGGACGATCCGGCCGCCGGCCGCGCCGGCCGCCTGGCGCTGCCAGGCCGCTCCCGCCTCCTCCAGCGGCACCACCTCGTGGGCCACCGACAGCCGCCCCCGCGCCGCGTGTTCCGCGATCAGCGTGATGGCCTGGGCGCGTTGCTCCCGGGTCAGCTCGTTGTTGGTGTAGCCGAGCACCCGCAGTGACCGGCCGCGCAGGGTGGAGGAGTCGAGCGGGCACGTCTCGGAGGCCGAGCCGCCGAGGTTGACGAGCCGGCCGCCCGGCCGGAGGGTGCGGGCCGCCGCGGCGGCCGGAACGCCGAAGAGCGGGTCGAGCACCAGGTCCACCGGCCCGTCGCAGGCGGCCGAGAGGCGGGCGGCGAGGCCGGCCACGTCCTGCGTGCCGAGCTCCACCACCGCGTCCGCACCCGCCCGCTTCGCCCGTTCCCGGCCTTCGGGAGAGCGGGCGGCCGCGACGACCCGGCGCGCCCGGCGACGGGAGCATGGCCGGGCTGGCGGTGGTGCGTTCGGAGGACCTGGTGGAGCTGCCCGCCGGCGCCGACCCGTACGCCGTC
>NZ_JBSFTC010000726.1:0-1538 GCF_053590415.1 Nonomuraea sp. NPDC003201 | reverse complement strand
GACGCCGCCTCGGCCCGCGACGCCGCCAGCGCCGCGGAACAGGACGCCGCCACCGCCCGCGACGTCGCCTCCAAGGCGGAAGCCGACGCGACCGCCGCGGAGGAAGCCGCCAAGAACGCGCGGCAGAGCGCCGAGGAGGCGCAGGCCGCGGCGATCAGGGCCGAGGCGCAGGCCCGCCAGCAGACCCGGGACACCCAGCGCATCGCCACCTGGGACGGCGGCTTCGCGCTGACGGAGGTGGCGACCGACCTGACCGTGGACTCCTGGAACGGGTCGTGCACCACCGGCTGGGGCGGCGACGGGACCTGCGACATGGACATCCCGCTGCACATCCACGGGACGGTGTACTACAACCTCGCGACGTGCCAGATGACGAGCGCGACCGAAGCGGAGTGCACCCGCTACAACCTGCTCGTCAAGGACGTCGACTTCATCGAGCACCGCACGCTGCACATGGACGTGCGGAAGGTGATCCAGGAGTCGTTCAACAACCTGGTGCACGCCGTGCTCGGCGACTTCATCGACTGCGCCAACTTCAAGGCCTCGGGCTGCGCCTGGGTGGCCGGCGAGATCCTGGGCCCGGTGGTCATCGGCAAGATCGCGAAGAGTGTGTTCGCCTTCCGGAACTCCATCCGCACGGGAGTCGGCGCCGAGGAGGCCGTGGCGGGCCTGGAGGCCGAGGCCGGCCTCGACCAGGCGACCGTGCTCGGGCTCGAAGCGCAGGCGGTGCGCGAGCTCGAGGCGCTCGAGGGCGCCAAGGTCTCGCTCGGCAGCCTCAGAGCCGAGTTCGTGGAGTTGGTACGCCGCAGGGCGCTAGGTTGGGACGCGGCGCAGAAGGGATTCAGGAAAGCCGAGATGGAAACCGCACTCCGCATCGAGTCCGAGCGCGGCGTGCGGCTCACCCGGTCCAGCGGCACGAGCGAGGACTGGTTCGACCAGTACGGGCGGTCCTACGACGCGGTGGGCAGCGGTCTCACCTCGGAGTTCTTCGAGCGGAGCTGGCCGAGCCTGCAGGGCCAGATTCAGTCGCATCTGGGGAAGGCGCAGTTCGTGCCGGTCGACGTCTCTCTGCTCTCGTCCGCCCAGATCGCGACGGTGAGGGCGTTCATCGAACCGCTGGGACGCAACGTCTTCATCGTGGGTGGCTGATGGCGAACGACATCTTCGTCTCCGACGAGTACGCGTGGACCGCGTCGTTCGGGGTGTTCGAGTGGGTGGTCGAATTCCTGCTGGAAACCATCGAGGACGCGGCCACCAAAGAACACCTCTCGCTGGTCCTCAGCGCCAGTCTCGGAAGCGTCGACCTGAGAGGGCTGCCGGATGCCGGGCGCGCGCAGATCCTGCGAGCCCTGCGCGGGTCACTGGTGCCGGCGGCCGAGTCGAGCCTCGCGCTCACCCAGCCCGAACCCGCTCGGCGTTTCACCATCGGCCACGTCAAGGTCCTGGCCCTCATGGCCGAGGACGTGACCGGCTCCGTCGGCAGAGAGGGAGCCACCTGAGCTGAGCCCGGCGGCCGTCCTCGTCCCGGACGAGGACGG
>NZ_JBSFTC010000725.1:0-1550 GCF_053590415.1 Nonomuraea sp. NPDC003201 | reverse complement strand
TACGGCTGCGCACGGTGGGCCGCACGCGCCGACGTCAGTGGCCGTCTGTCATGGCCGGTCGTGAAGGCTCACGGGCTGCTCGCCGTGACGACGCGCATTCTGGGCCGATTCCGTGGTGAGCCTGACCACGGCGGCATCGAGAGCGCGGCGTCCTCGCGGAAGAGGCGTTTCTTGCTCTCAGACGGTCGTCCCCAAGCGGCAGGCCGCGCAAGTCCGTCCAAAACAGCGCGGCCTGCCTGAAAGATGGCGCTTGAATCACCAGCCGCGAGACTTCCATTCGGGGAGGGACGGGCGTTCGGCGGCGAGGGTGGTGTCCTTGCCGTGGCCCGGGTAGACCCAGGTCTCGTCGGGGAGGCGGTCGAAGATGCGCTCCACCACGTCGTTGTAGAGCTGGGTGAAGCGCTGCGGGTCCTTCTGGGTGTTGCCGACGCCGCCGGGGAACAGCGAGTCGCCCGTGAACAGGTGGTGTCCCGCCTCGCCGCCGTCGTACAGCAGGGCGATCGAGCCAGGCGTGTGGCCGCGCAGGTGGATGACCTCCAGCGTGACGGCGCCGACGGTGATCGTGTCGCCGTGCTCGACCGTGCGGTCCACCGGCACGGGCAGGGCGGGCGCGTCGAGCGGGTGGGCGATCACCTCGGCGCCGGTGACCTTGGTCACCTGCTCAAGCGCCTGCCAGTGATCGCCGTGCTGGTGGGTCGTGACGATCTCTCCGACCGGCCGGTCGGAGATCAGAGCGAGCAGCCGGTCGGCGTCGGCGGCCGCGTCGATCAGCAGCCCGTCGCCGGTCTCCGAGCAACGCAGCAGGTACGCGTTGTTGTCGAACGGGCCGACTGCCAGCTTGTAGATCGTGAGCGCGGGCAGCTCGCGCACGTCGGCGGGGCCGCCGACCTGGACGTCACCTGTGTAGGTCATGGGTAGTCCTTCGGGGGTGTCGTGGGCAGATCAGCGGGGGCCGGCATCGTCAGCCACGGCGGCGGCTCCGGAAGGCCCGCGCTCGCGGGCGTGAACGACTGCCCCACTGGCACCAGGGTAACGCCCTCACCCCTCGACCGGCCGGTCAGCCAGGCCAGCATGTCGGCCGGCGCGCCTTCGACCGCGGGGCCGGAGCCGAGGCCGGGCCACCTGGCGGCGATCTCGCCCGACGGGTTCTTGAGCATGATCTCGCTCACCGTGCTACGGGCGTGCGGCCAGCAGGCGCGGCAGTCGTGGAGTTCGCGCAGGACGAACGGTTCGGGCCAGTCGGCGGGGCCGTACCCGGCGGCCAGGTCCACGTGGTGGAGGCCGATCTCGCGCAGGCGGCGTACCAGGAGGTACCAGGCGGGGTGCTCGGGCGGGCGCATGCCCTCCACCCGGGCGGACCAGCGGTCCTGTGGCAGGTCGCGGACGGCGGCGGCCAGGCGGGCCGCGCCTTCCTCGAGGTCGGCCAGGTGCCGGGCGGCTGGGTAGGTGGAAGCGGCCTCGATCGCGGCGGTTCTGGCCTCGTGGGAGGCGTACTGTGGGACTTTGACGCCCGTCTTCGCCCAGGTCAGGAGGTTGAGGTGGGAGTCGGC
>NZ_JBSFTC010000724.1:0-1554 GCF_053590415.1 Nonomuraea sp. NPDC003201 | reverse complement strand
GCTCGGCCAGGTCGAGGTGGCCCTTGAGCAGGTCCGCGACGTGCTCGGCGATCGCCATGCCGGCGGTCAGGCCGGTGGAGCGGATGCCGCCGACCAGGAGGTAGCGCTGCCCGGCGTCGAGGTCGATCAGGTAGTCGTCGCGTCCGATCGAGGCGCGCAGGCCCGCGTAGGTCGCGGTGACCTCCTCGGCCATCAGCCGGGGCATGAGCTCCGCGCCCTTCTCGCGCAGGAACTCCAGCCCCGCCTCGGAGGTGCCGGTGGCGGTACGGTCCGTGAGGTCCTCGGCGGTCGGGCCGACCATGACGTTGCCGTAGATGGTGGGGCTGACGAGCACGCCCTTGCCGGCCGACGACGGCACCGGCAGCACGATGCAGGGCGCCAGCGGCCGGGCGAGCTTGTCGAAGACCAGCAGCTCGCCGCGGCGCGGCGTGACGGTGAAGCGGTCGTGGCCGAAGAGGGTGTCGAGCGCGTCGGCGCCGAGCCCGGCGGCGTTGATCACCCACCGGGCGGAGAGCTCGCCCCCCGTGGTGACCAGCCGGGTGGCGTCCGGCCCGGGGTGGACCGCGGTGACGCGGTGGCCGCGCAGCAGCGTCACGCCGCGGTTGACGGCGTCGGTGGCCAGGGCGAGGTTCGTGGTCCAGGTGCAGATGATGGACTCGCCGGGCACCGTCAGCCCGCCGAGCGCGCCCGCGCCGAGGGCGGGGACCCTGCGGTAGACCTCGGCGGCGTCGACGATCTCGCAGGCGGTGTAGCCGTTGCGCTCGGCCTTGGCCCGCAGTTCCGGCAGGGCGTCGAGCTGTTCCGGCGTCCAGGCCACGAGCAGCGCCCCGGTGCGCTCGACCGGGATGCCGGTGGCCTCGGCGTACCGGCCGAGCAGGTCGTAGCCGCGGGCGACCAGGCGGGACTCCAGGGTGCCGGGCTTGGCGTCGAAGCCGGTGTGCAGGATGGCGGTGTTGGCCTTGCTGGTGCCGTCGCCCACGTCGTCGCGCGCCTCCACCAGCGCCACCGACAGCGCGGTGCCGCCCAGCAGGCGCGCGATGGCCGCGCCGACGATGCCGCCGCCGATCACGGCCACGTCGTACGTGTTCACGAGTTCTCCTTCGACGACAGAGTGGCCCGGGCGGCGGCCTGCCACCGCTCCAGGTACGCGGCGGCCCGGTCCGCGGGCCAGACGGGCTCGTAGACGGCCGACGGCCGCCAGCCGCCGACCGCCGCGGCGGCGTCCAGGGCCGGGTCGAGGGCCATCAGCGCGCAGGCGGCGGCGCCGAGCGGGGTCGCGTGCGGCGACGGGTAGACCTCCACGGGGAGCTGGGCGAGGTCGGCCTGCGCCTGCATGAGGACGCGCGAGCGGGTCAGCCCGCCGTCCACGCGCAGCCGGGACAGCGGCGCGCCGAGATCCGCCCCCACCAGCGCGGTCAGCTCGGCGACCTGCGCGGCGATCCCCTCCAGCAGCGCCCGTACGAGGTGCCCGCGGCCGGTGCTGAGCGTCATGCCGGTGAAGGAGGCGGTGGCGCCGGCGTCCCACCACGGCGCCGCCAGCCCGGCGAGCGCGGG
>NZ_JBSFTC010000723.1:0-1561 GCF_053590415.1 Nonomuraea sp. NPDC003201 | reverse complement strand
GCCCTCGCGCCGCAGCCGTTCGACCCGCGCGACGTTCGGCCGCGACCAGGAGCTGCGGCGCCGGCGCGGGCTGAAGCGCTGGCAGTAGGTGGACTCGTCGCGGCGGCGGGCCGTGCCGTCGATCCACCCGTAGCACAGCGCCTCCTGGAGGGCCTGCTCGTAGGTGAGGCCGGTGGGGTCGTTCGTGCCCTTCTTGGCCAGGACGAGCCAGGCCTCGGTCATGGAGTCGTGGTGGCCGTTCAGCCAGCTCCGCCATGCGGCGGCGTCCGCGAGGATCATCATGCGTCCCATCCTCCCGGTCAAAGTGCTCATCAATTGAGCACTTATCAGCGGTGCCGGCCGAGGATCTCGCGTACGAGGTCGCGCAGCCACACGTGCGCGGGGTCCACGTCGTAGCGGGGATGCCACGCCTGCGACAGCGTCATCTCCGGCAACGCGAACGGGATCGGGAACGTCGCCAGCCCCAGAGCCTCCACCAGCGGCCGGGTCAGCCGCTCCGGCGTCATCCCCACCAGGTCGGACTGCCGCACCACCAGCAGCGACGCCTCGAACGTCGGCACGGAGCCCGCGATCCGGCGCGTCAGCCCCATGCCGGCCAGGATCTCGTCCACCGGGCCCTCGTCGCGGCCCCGCCGGGTGGCGATCACGTGCTCGGCCGCCGCCAGCCGCTCCGCCGTGACCGGCCCGTCAAGCAGCGGATGCCCGGGCCGGACGACGCCCACCGCCCGGTCCACCATGATCGGCTCGACGCCGTGCTGGTCGCCGTGCTGGTGCCGCGCGCGCCTCGCGTGGCGGCGACCCCGCTGGACCTGCCGGGGACGGTGCTGCTCACGGCCGCGTCCGTGGCGCTGCTGGCGGGGGTCATCGAGGGGCCCGAGGCCGGGTGGGGGAGCGGGCTCGTGCTGTCGGCGTTCGGCGTGGCGGCCGTGCTGTTCTGCGTCTTCGTCGGGCACCAGCTCCGCGCGCCGCGGCCGCTGCTCGACCCCCGGCTGTTCGCGCTGCCGCGGCTGCGGGCGGGGACGGTGGGCGTGGCGGTGACGTTCTTCGGGCTGTTCGCGATGTTCTTCGTCAACGCCCGCTTCCTGCAGGAGGTCAAGGGCTTCTCGCCGCTGGTCACCGGCGTGGCCATCGTGCCGCTCGTCATCCCCATGATCGTCCTGTCGCGGCTGTCGGGCCGCCTGCCCGCGCGGCCCGCCGTACCGGCCGGGCTGGCGGGGATCGTGGCGGGGCTGGTGTTGCTGTCGTTCGCGGACGCGGCCATGCCGTACCCGGTGTACGCGGCCGGCCTGGCCGTCATGGGGGCGGCCATGGGGGTGTGCCTGCCGGTGCTCTCGCACGAGATCATGGCGGCGCTGCCGCGCGAGCGGGCCGGGCTCGGCTCCGGGCTCAACAGCGCCACCCGCGAGCTCGGCAGCGCGGTCGGGGTCGCCGTCATGGGCACGGTGATGGCCACGTACGGGATGAGCGCCGGCTACCGCGTCGTGGCGGCCGTGGTCCTGGCCGGCGGCCCGCTCGTCACCTGGTGGCGCGGGCGGGACCGAGACCCGGCCCGCCGCGGGGT
>NZ_JBSFTC010000722.1:0-1575 GCF_053590415.1 Nonomuraea sp. NPDC003201 | reverse complement strand
CGCGCCGCAGGCCCGTCCTCAGGCGCGGCCGGAGCCGGCGGCGCTGACCGGAGCGCCGGCGTGAGGGCCGCCCGGCAGGGGACCTCGCGCGCGGGGCTCACGCTGCGGGTCGTCAGGGGGAGCGCGGAACTGGCGGCGCTGTCGGCGGAATGGGCGGATCTGTACGCGCGCAGCTCGGTCGCCACGCCGTTCCAGTCGTACGGCTGGCTCAGCTCCTGGTGGCGGGTCTACGGGACCCCGGGGCGGCTGCGGGTGTTCCTGGCGCACCGGGACGGACGCCTCGTCGCGGCCGCGCCGCTCAGGCTGGAGCACCGGCTCGGCTGCCGGGTGCTGACGCCCGTCGGGGGAGCGCAGTCCGACTTCACGGACATCGTGGTGGACGACTCCGAGGGCGACGCGGGCCTGCGCGAGCTGCGCGCCGGGCTGCTGGCCCAGCCGGGCTGGGACGTCATCGACCTGCCCGAGGCGCGGCCCGGCTCGGCGATCCGCCGCCTGGCGGAGATCTGGGACGGCAGGGCCTGGACCCTGCCCGCCTCCACCTGCCTCCAGCTGCCCGGACAGCCCATCGAGCAGGTCCTCGCCGGGCTCCAGAGCCGCCGGGCCCAGCATGTGCGGGCCGCGCTGCGCAAGCTCGACGCCCTGAACGTGTCGGTGACGACGGTCGAGGCGGACCGGGTCAGAGCGTCGACGGCCGAGCTGCTGCGGTTGCACACCATGCAGTGGAAGAGCCGGGGGATCAACGCCCAGCACACGCAGCCGCGCTTCCTGGACCACCTGGCCGGAGCCGCGCAGGCGCTGGTGGCGGAGAACCACGGGGCGCTGTGGGAGTACCGGGTGGACGGGCGGCTGCTGGCCTGCGACCTCGCGGTGATCGGCAAGGACTTCGTGGGCGGCTACCTGTACGGGGTCCACCCGGACCTGCGGGCCCGGGTGGACCTGGTCACGATGCTGCTGCGTACCAACCTGGAGCTGACGCACCGGCTGGGCAAGCCCGTGCTCAGCATGCTGCGCGGCGCCGAGCCGCACAAGGCCAGGTGGGAGGCCGAAGCGGTGGTCAACCGGCGGGTGATGCTCGGGCGCGGCTCCCGCGCGGCCGCCTACGCCGCGCTGGCGGGCGTGAGCAAGGCGGGCAAGGAGTTGCTGAAGAGGCGCTGCCCGCGCCTGGCGGCGAAGGTCTCGGCATGGCGATGAGGCCGAGAGTCCTGCACGTCACGCAGCCGGTGGACGGCGGCGTGGGGGCGTACGTGGCCATGGCCGCCGCCGACCAGGCGCGGCGGGGCTGGCGCGTCGCGGTCGCCTGCCCCCCGCCTGATGTCCTGGCCGGCCCGCTGGCCGGCGAGCTGGACCGGCTGGGGGTGCCCCGGCTGGACTGGACGGCCGGCCGCGCGCCCGGGCTCGGCGACGTCGTCCAGGTGGCGCGGCTGCGGCGGATCGTGCGCGAGTTCGGCGCCGACGCGGTGCACCTGCACTCCGGGGCCCGTACGGTTGCGGATCTCGTACACGCGGCGGGAAGGGGAGGGCGGGGCGGCCCGGACGGTGCGGCATCCCGGTCCTCTCGTACTAGGGACAGCCCCT
>NZ_JBSFTC010000721.1:0-1592 GCF_053590415.1 Nonomuraea sp. NPDC003201 | reverse complement strand
GCTCGGGGCCCGGCCAGGCATCTTCGACTACCTGGAGGTGCCGGCATGAGCGTGCTTGCTCTTGAGGGCGGGTCCTCCCCGGAGACGGCCCCCGACGCCCTGTCGGGCTTTACGGTCGGCGTGACCGCGACGAGGCGGCGTGAGGAGTTCGGCGCACTGCTGGAGCGGCGCGGCGCCCGCGTGGTCAGCGCCCCCGCGATCCGGCTGGTCCCGCTGGCCGAGGACGCCGACCTGCTCGCCGCGACCCGGCTCAGCCTGGCGGAGCCGCTCGACGACGTGGTGGTCACCACCGGCGTCGGCTTCCGCGGGTGGATGGCCGCCGCCGAGGGCTGGGGGCTGTCGTCCGACCTGGGCGAGCACCTGGCCAACGCGCGGCTGCTGACCCGCGGCCCCAAGGCCCGGGGCGCGGTGCGCGCCGCCGGCCTCAACGACCACTGGACGCCCGCCACCGAATCGTGCCAGGAGGTCAAGCAGTACCTGCTCGACCAGGACCTGCGCGGGCGGCGTATCGCGGTGCAGCAGCACGGCGAGCCGCTCAGCGACTTCGTGGCGGACCTGCGCCACGCGGGAGCCGAGGTGATCGAGATCCCGGTCTACCGGTGGCTGCCGTACCGCGACATCTCGCCGCTGCGCCGCCTCATCAGCCAGACCATCTCCGGCTCGGTGGACGCGGTGGCCTTCACCAGCGCGCCCGCCGTACACGCGATGCTGGGCGCGGCCCGCGCCGAAGGGCTGGAGGAGTCGCTGCTGTCGGCGTTCAGCGGGACGGTCGTGGCCGCCTGCGTCGGGCCCGTCACCGCCGAGCCGCTGACCTCGCGCGGCGTGCCGACGCTGCAGCCGGAACGCTCGCGCCTCGGCGCGCTGGCCCGCGCCCTGGCCCGGCACCTGCCCGAGCACGGGGTGACCCGGCTCGTGGCGGCCGGGCACCGGCTGGAGATCCGCGGCCACGCGGTGGTGGTGGACGGCGAGCTGCGCCCGCTGCCCCCGGCCCCGATGGCGGTGCTCAAGCGCCTGGCCGACAAGCCGGGTCACGTGGTGTCCCGCGCTGACCTGCGTACCGTGCTGCCCGGCAGCGTCGCCCGCGACTCGGCCGAGCACGCCGTGGAGATGGCGATCACGCGGCTGCGGCGGGCGCTCGGGCCGAGCGGGATCGTGGAGACGGTGGTCAAGCGCGGCTACCGGCTCGCCTGCCAGTACGAGGCGGGGCTGTGATCGAACATACGGCCACGCTCGTCCTGGCCGCGCACGGCACGCGGAGCGCCGCCGGGGAGTCGACCCTGTCGGCCCTGGCGGAGACGGTCAGGAGGGCCCGTCCCGGGCACCGGGTCGAGCTGAGCTACCTCGAGATCAGCTCGCCCCTGCTGTCCGACGTGCTGCCCGCCGTCCGCGGACCCGTGGTCGTCGTCCCGCTGCTGCTGGCGGGCGGTTACCACGCCCACATCGACCTGCCGGAGGTCATCGCCTCCCGCCGCCCCGACGCCGTGGTCGCCGGCTGGCTGGGGCCGCACCGGCTGCTGACCTCCGCGCTGGTCCGCAAGCTGGCGCGCGCCGGCCTGCGCGCCACGGACGCGGTCCTGCTCGGGGCCGCGGGC
>NZ_JBSFTC010000720.1:0-1606 GCF_053590415.1 Nonomuraea sp. NPDC003201 | reverse complement strand
CGCGGCGCTCGACGAACCTGGCGGCCGTGGTCTCGGTCTTGGCCAGGAACGCGGACAGCTGCTCGCGGGCCTGCTCGCCCTCGGCGTCCAGCCCGGTCTTGTCGAACACCGACCACTGCTTCAGCACCGGCATCAGCACGTCGTCCAGGTGCAGGCGCAGGTCGTAGATGCCTTCGTTCGCGATGATCATGGCCTTGCGGGCGAACCCCTCGATGCCCGAGCCCGGCATCTGGAACGTGGTGACGACGTCGGTCACCGCGCGCATGGTCTGGTTGGGGTCCAGCTCGAAGGCGGCCTTGAGCAGGTTGCGGTAGAAGAGCATGTGCAGGTTCTCGTCGGCGGCGATCCTGGCGAGCAGGCGCTCGCAGCCCTCGTCGCCGGAGGCCCTGCCGGTGTTGCGGTGCGCGATGCGGGTGGCCAGCTCCTGGAAGGAGACGTACGCGAGCTGCTGGAGCATGGTGCCGTACTCGGTGGTGAAGCCGTTCTCCATGTGGTGCATGCGGGCGCGCTCGAGCGCCACGGGATCGACGGCGCGGGTGACCGTGAGGTAGTCGCGGAGCGCGGTGCCGTGGCGGTCCTCCTCGGCCGTCCAGCGGTGCACCCAGGTGCCCCAGGCGCCGTCGCGGCCGAACGTGCTGGCGATCTCGTGGTGGTAGCTGGGGAGGTTGTCCTCGGTCAGGAGATTGACGATGAGCGAGATGCGGGCCGCCTCGGGGATCTTGGAGTCGCCTTCCTGCCACGCCTCGCCCCCGTAGATGCCGTCGAAGTCGCGGCCCTCGCTCCACGGGATGTACTCGTGCGGGAACCACTCTTTCGCCATCGTGTGATGGCGGTCGAGCTCCACGGCCACCACGGGCTCCAGCTCGTGCAGCAGCTCCGTCTGAGTCATCGCCATAAAAGATCTTCTCCTTCAGGTTACGGTACCGTAGGTTAGGCTACCGGAAGGACATACCGGTCAAATAGGGTGTCCCTATGCGACCCAGTGTCCGCGGTGTCCTGCTCGACCACGACGAGCGGCTGGTGATCTTCCGTCGTACGGTTCCGGGACGCGACGTCTATTGGAGCATCCCCGGAGGGCATGTCGAACCGGGGGACGACACGCTGGAGCACACCCTGCACCGGGAACTGCTCGAGGAGCTGGGCGCGACCATCTCGGCGGTGACGCCCCTGGTCACGCTGTCGTACCCGTGGAAGGGCGAGCTCAAGACACAGCACGTCTACGGCTGCCGCCTGGTGGCGATGGATCCGGCGCTGCGGCACGGGCCCGAGTTCGAGGACCCGTCGCGGGGGCTGTACGAGGTGGAGCGGGTACGGCTGAACCGTTCGGAGATCACGTCCCGGCACCTGGTCCCCGAGCCGGTGGCGGACTACCTGTCGACCACCATCACGGACCTGCCCCGCCTGATCGGCCAGGGCTCAGGGCCCGATCAGGGCTGAGGGCTCGGTCGGGGCTGAGGGCTCGGTCGGGGCTCACGGCCCCGCTAGGGTTCGCGGCGCAGGCGCTTCAGGTCGGAGCGCTGCTTCTTCGCGGCGATGCGGCGCTCGACGGCGCCGCGGCTGGGCTTGGTCGGGCGGCGGCGCTTCGGCGGCGGGGCGATGGCCTCGC
>NZ_JBSFTC010000719.1:0-1609 GCF_053590415.1 Nonomuraea sp. NPDC003201 | reverse complement strand
CACGTCCACCTGATCTGCCCGCAGGTCCTCGACGAGGCGATCGCGTCCGGCGTCACCACGATCGTCGGCGGCGGCACCGGGCCCGTCGAGGGCAAGGGCGAGTACTGGCACACCGTGTCGGTGCGCCGGACCCTGTTCGCCGCGGCCAAGGGCGGCTACCGGGTGCTCGACCAGCGGCGGGACGAGGGTTGGACGCCCAGCGCCACCGGCCCGGACCAGAAGCGGTGGGGCCGCATGCAGTCCCTCGGAGCCCGCCCGGCCACCGAGGAGGACCGGCAGGCGTGGGAGCGGGCCGGGTCGCCCACCTCCATCGAGGTCACGGTCCCCAGGAAGCCCAAGCCCATGATCCTGAAGACGTCGCCGGGCCGGGCCATGACCGGCCGCAGCCCGCTGACCGACGGGGACAAGGTCTTCTGGCTGGGCCGCAACGTCTCGGTGAAGGACCTGCGCGAGCTGCCCCGTAACCCGGACCAGCTCAAGAAGCGGCTCCTGGGCTGGAAGGGCCGTGACAACGACGTGCCGATGCAGGGCGACGCGTGGCTGTTCGTGATCAGCGCTGGGTTGATCATGGACATGCCGGTGACGCCCGAGGTGCGCGGCGCCGCGTTCCGGATGCTGGCCGAGCTCGGCGACGTACGGGTCATCGAGAACGTCACGGACGCCGAGGGACGCACGGGCACGGCCGTGGCGATCAACGAGCCGACCTTCGACGGCGGCGTCACGGAGCACCGGCTGATCATCGACGAGACGGCCGGACAGGCCCTGGCGAGCGAGTATGTCGCGGTGAAGCCGCGCGGCCTCCAGGCCGGCTTCGAGCCCGGCACGATGTGGAACTCCATGGCGGTGATCAAGGCGGGCTGGACGGACGACAAGCCCGAGTGACCGTCACGGGTCGGAGCGGCCGGCCCAGGCCGGCCGCTCCTCCCGTCCGGCATCGGTGCTCTCGTCGGGAAAGTGGCAGGCGACGCGGTGCCCCGCGCCGGTCAGCTCCGGCTCCTCGACGGCGCATCGCTCCCGGGCCTTCCAACAGCGGGTACGGAAGCGGCAGCCCGACGGCGGCTCGGCCGGGCTGGGCACGTCACCGGCGAGCACGATCCGCCTGCGCTCGCCCCGCTGCGACGGACACGAGATCGGCACGGCCGAGATGAGCGCCTTGGTGTAGGGATGGGCGGGCCGTGCGAAGATGTCCGCCCGCTCGCCCTCCTCCACGATCCGGCCCAGATACATGATCGCCACTCGGTCGCACAGATGCCGCACGACCGACAGGTCGTGCGAGATGAACAGGTAGGCCAGGCCCAGCTCGCGCTGCAGCTGGGCGAGCTGGTTGACGACCTGCGCCTGGATCGAGACGTCCAGCGCGGAGACGGGCTCGTCCAGCACCAGCACGCGCGGGTTCAGGGCCAGCGCCCTGGCGATGCCGACACGCTGGCGCTGGCCGCCGGAGAACTCGTGTGGATAGCGATTGGCGTGCTCGGGCGACAGGCCCACCAGCTCCAGCAGCTCGCCGACCCGATCCGTGATCCTGCTCTCCGCCGCGTACCCGCCGCTGATGATCGCGCTCGACCGGCTCGGCTCGAACGAGACGCTTGCCGACATCGCGCTGTTCTAC
>NZ_JBSFTC010000718.1:0-1610 GCF_053590415.1 Nonomuraea sp. NPDC003201 | reverse complement strand
CGGCGGCCGAGGCGACGGCGGCGTGCTCGTCGAGGACGAGGTGCAGGCCCGGCCGGGGATCCGGGCCGAACACCCGGCGCAGGCTGCCGGCGAGGTCGCCGATCCTGAGCCGTACGAGCCGCCCCAGTTCGGCGGGATCGCCGGTCACCACGGCGACGGTGACGCGATCCTCCGGACGGGCGGCGCGGACGGCCTCCTCGGCCGCCTCCAGCCGGCCGGTCCCCAGGACGGCGATCACGCCGTCGGCGTCGAACCCCGTCCGGCGGCCGGTGAGCTCGTCCGGTAGCTCCGCGGGCGGTTCCCAGGTGTCCCGGACGGCTCGCGCGGGGGTGATGTAGGGCAGGTGGGGCGGGTCCCACGTGTCGGCGAGGTCGAGGCCGGCCAGGTGCCGGCAGGCGCGGGCCACGTCGAAGGGGTCGCCGAAGCCGGGCGCCGTCCCGGCCAGGTGAGCGGCTCCGCTCAGCAGCGTCAGGACCAGCTCGGCCAGCCGCACCCGCCGTGCGTGGCCCGGCGCGCGCGGCTCCAGCGCGAGGGCGAGCAGCAGCGCCTCCAGCCTGGCGAGCTGTCCCAGCGTGGCGCGGCCGGGTTCGTCGTCGAACACCCCGGCCAGCGAGCGCGACTGCAGCCTGCCCCCGGCGGACGTGTCGCCGGTCAGGGGCAGCCGTTCGAGCCACACGCGGGCGAACGCGCCCAGTGCCTCGGCCACGCCGGACGGCGCCGGGCCCTCCTCGGCCGCCGCGGGCCCGATCGAGCCGACCAGGACCGCCAGGTAGAGGGCGCGCTTGCTCGGGAAGTTCGAGTAGACCGCGCCGCGGGTCAGCTCGGCCCGTTCAGCGATCCGGTCGACCTTGGCCTCGGCGTATCCGCGCTCGGCGAACTCCTCCCTCGCCGCCGCCAGCACGGCCGCTCGGGTGCGTTCCTGCTGCTGCGCCCGGGTCAGCCTGACCATCGAGCCACACTCCCAACATTCAAATGTTCACAACATCTGAATGATAGCCCGCTCTTGACATTCCGCGTCCCTCGGGCGAATCTGACTACGTAGTCATAACCCAGGAGCCGCACGTGTCCGACGCCAGGCGAAGACCCCCGAGCAGCACCGACGTCGCCGCCCTCGCGGGCGTGTCGCAGAAGACGGTCTCGCGGGTGCTCAACGGCGAGCCGTACGTCACCGAGGAGGTCCGCGAGCGGGTGCTGGCCGCGGCGCGCGAGCTCGGCTACCGCCGCAACACCGCGGCCAGGGCGCTTCACCTGGGCCGCTTCCACCGCATCGGGGTCGCCTCGATCGGCAGCTCGCTCTACGGCCCGGCATCCCTGCTCGTCGCCCTGGAGCGGCAGGCCAGACAGATCGGGTACGCGTTCGCGGTCGCCTACGCGGGCGAGGGCGCCGGCATCACGAGCGCGGTCGAGTCGCTGCTGGCCCAGGGAGTGGACGCCGTCGTGATCTCCGACCCGATCGACGGGGACCAGGACCTGCGCATCGATGCCGACGTGCCCGTGCTGAGCTTCCGGCCGATCCCCGGGCTCGACGGGCCGCGCGTGGTGGTCGCCGGCCCGTCCGGCGTGGAGGCGGGCAGGCAGGCTACGGAGCACCTGCTCGGCCTGGGGCACGC
>NZ_JBSFTC010000717.1:0-1628 GCF_053590415.1 Nonomuraea sp. NPDC003201 | reverse complement strand
GCCGCCAGCTCAAGCCGCTGGGCCGGCAGGCGGAGATCGCCCGCAAGGCCGCCGTCATCCAGGCCGACCTGCGCGACTCCCAGCGCGGCCTCCTGCCCGGCCCGGGGCTGCCGCCACGGCTGGGTCCGCTCGACGTACCTGTTGGCCTCCTCGACGAGCGCCCAGACGGCCGTCGCCGCCCGCCGGAAATCGAATGCCTCCAGCGCCTCGTCCACCGGCACCGCGGCCGGCTCCTCCCCGGCCGGGGGCACGTGGCCGTCCAGGAAGCGGTGGACCATGGTGACGACCCGGTTGACCAGGTTCCCCAGCCCGTTGGCCAGGTCCTCGTCCGCCCTGGCGACCAGCCGTTCCTCGGTGAAGTCGGCGTCGCCCACGCGCGGCACCTCGCGCAGCAGCCACCACCGCACGGCATCGACCCCGTACGCGTCCACGAGCGCCACCGGATCGGCCGCGCCGCCCGACGACTTGCTGATCTTGCGCCCGCCCACCGTGAGGTAGTCGTGCACGAAGATCTCCGTGGGCAGCGGCTCGCCCGCGGACAGGAGCATCGCCGGCCAGTACACCGCGTGGAACCGGATCACGCCCTTGCCCATCAGGTGCGCCTTGCGCCGCTCGGAGACCCACCAGCGGTCGTAGTCGTCGCCTTCGAGCGCGGTGACGTAGTTGGCCAGCGCGTCCCACCACACGTACACCACCTGGTCCGGGTCGCCGGGCACGGGGATCCCCCACCCGCGGGCGCGGGCGGCGGAGCGCGAGACGCTGATGTCGTCCAGCCCGGCCTCGATGAACGCCAGCACCTCGTTCCGCCGCGCGACCGGCTCGATCCTGAGCCGCCCGCCGCGGATGAGCTCGCTCAGGGCGTCCTGGTAGCGGGAGAGCCGGAAGAACCAGTTGCGCTCGGAGACGCGCTGCAGCGGCGCCTCGTGCCCGTCGGGACAGGGGCCTTCCGGATAGAACTGCTCGCAGCCCACGCAGTAGAGCCCCTCATAGTGCCGCTGGTAGAGGTCGTGCCCGGTCGCCTCCCAGATCCGCTCCACCCCGGCCCGGTGCCCGGGATGGACGCTCGTCCGGATGAACGAGTCGAACGACAGGTCCAGCGGCCCCCGCAGCCCCTCGAACGCGGCCGCGTTCCGGTCCACCAGCTCCCGCACCGGCACGCCCGCCGCCTCGGCGGCCAGCACGTTCTTCAGCGAGTTGTCGTCGGTCCCGGTCTGGAACCGCACCGGCTCGCCGCGCCGCCGGTGGTGCCTGGCCAGCACGTCGGCCTGCACGAGCTCCAGGGCGTGCCCGAGGTGGGGACGGGCGTTGACGTACGGGATGGTCGTCGTGAGATACATCAGGTGCCTCCAAGGGGCCCCGAACACGACGAGAGGCCCCGCTCGCAGGGCCTCGACAAGACGTCGCCGACGAAACCCCCTAAGGGGCCATCATCTTCGGCGAGATCGTCATACCGCCCATGCTAACGACGTCCACCCGCCCCGGCCACCCGTTAACGCCCGGCGCGGTGGCGGACCAGCCAGACGGCCAGGCCGACCGCGAAGACCGCCAGGCCCGCCAGCACCGACGCCGGCGGGAGCGTGGCGGCCAGCAGCACGCACAGGCCCAGCCCCAGCCCGGCGACCGGCCGG
>NZ_JBSFTC010000716.1:0-1635 GCF_053590415.1 Nonomuraea sp. NPDC003201 | reverse complement strand
CGGCGCGCCCGACGCCGCCAACCCCGACGTGGCCCGCGTGGCGGCGCGCCTGCGCGACGAGCTCGGCGAGGAGGCTTTCGCCGCGGCCTTCGCCCGCGGCCGCGCCCTCGACCGCGCCCGTGCCGTTGAGCTGGCCACCGGAGGTCCATGGTGAGGTACGTCTACGCGGGCGCCGCCGTGCACGTCCCGGCGCCGCCGGAGCAGGTGTTCGCGCTGATCACCGACTGGCCGCGGCACCGGGAGTGGATGTTCATGACCGACGCCCGCCAGGTCGGCGAGCACGCGGTCGAGGCCTACACCGGAGTGCGGCCGTTCGGATTCCTGGACACCATGACGATCACGACCTGGCAGCCCCCGACGCTGGTGCTGGTCACCCACACCGGCCGGTTCGTACGCGGCCACGGCGCCATCCGGATCCGGCCCCAGGACGGCGGCAGCCGCGTGATCTGGGCCGAGCGGCTGCGGCTGCCGTTCGGGCCGCTGGGCTGGGCCCTGTGGCCGCTCGCCCGCCCCGTCGGCGTCGCCCTCCTGCGCCACTCGCTGCGCAATCTGTCCGGCTTGCTGGCCCCGGGCACCCAGGCGCCGCCCCCGAACCCGTGAAGGTCAGATGTGAACCGCCTGGCGGGCCACCGCGGCGGCGAAGGCGGAGATCACCGGGTGCGCGCGCCGCCCGTCCCCCGACAGCTCCGGCTGGAACAGCGTGCCCACGAAGAACGGGTGACCGGGCAGCTCGGCCGCCCGCACCGCCCCGTCGTCGGCGTGCCCGGAGAACACCAGCCCGTGCTCGGCCAGCGTCCGGGTGTAGGTCTCGTTGAGCCCGTAGGAGCAGACGTAGGACTCCATCGTGACGGACCCGCCCATGATCTGCTCCATCAGCGTCCCGGGCGCGATCCGCACCCGCCCCTCGTGCCCGGCCAGCGAGCACGCCAGCGGCGTCAGCAGGAACTCCCGCGCGTCCGGCTCGTTCTCGGCGTGCGCCACGTCCAGCCCGCACACGTGCCGCGCGAACTCCAGGAGCATGTGCTGGAACCCCGCGCACGTGCTCAGGAGCGGGATCCGATGCTCGCGGGCGACGCGCGCCGCCTCCACCGCGCCCTCCTCGTCCCGGTACGGGCTGCCGGGCACGATCCAGATGCCGTCGAAGCGCTCCAGGCCGGACACGTCGGTGGTGGCGATCCAGTACGGGTCGAGCGCGATGCCGTCCCGCTCCCGCAGCGCCTCGACGACCAGCGGGATCCGGGCATGCGAACGAACACTGGGGGACCGATCCCCCACAAGGGCGATTTTCATGTCCCCATCCTGACCGCCACCTCTGGTTAAGCGCCAACGATGATTTCTGGACCTGCTATAAGCAACACTGATGGATCCTCATTTGCTGACCACGTTCGTGACCGTCGCCAGGCACGGCTCGTTCTCCGCGGCCGCCGCCGAGCTCGGCTACACCCAGTCGGCCGTCTCCCAGCAGATCGCCGCGCTGGAGGCCGACCTCGGCCTGCCGCTGCTGCTGCGCCGCCCGGTCGAGCCCACCGAGGCCGGCCGGCGGCTGCTGGAGCACGCCGGGCCGCTGCTGCTGCGCCACCGCGCGGCCTGCGCCGACGTGCTGCGCGCCGCCGCCCGGCCCGGGCCCCGGCGGGG
>NZ_JBSFTC010000715.1:0-1641 GCF_053590415.1 Nonomuraea sp. NPDC003201 | reverse complement strand
AGCGGTGGTCGAGCGTCGCCGCCGCGGCCGGGCCCGGTTTCCTCGTGGACGCGCCGCTGCCAGGGGCGGCGGGTCCGGCGGTGCGGCACGATCCGGAGCCCGGGGACCGGGCGTGGGCGTGCTTCAGCTCGGGCAGCACCGGCCGGCCCCGCGCGATCGTGCGCACCCGCGCGTCGTGGACGGAGTCGTTCCCGCACCTCGGCGAGCTGGCCGGGATCGGCCCGGACGACGTCGTGCTGATCCCGGGCCCCCTCGTCTCCAGTCTGTACGCCTTCGCCGCCGTCCACACCCTGGCCACCGGGGCGACGGCCCTCCTTCCCGGCCGCCGGCCCTCCCGCACGCTGCCCGGCCTGCTGGCCAGGGCCACGGTCGTGCACCTGGTGCCGCACCGGCTGCCCGACGTGCTGGAGCACCCGGGGGCGCTGCGCGTGGCCGTCGTCGGCGGCGCGGCCCTCGACCCCGGCACCCGCGCGGCAGCTGCCCGGGCGGGGGTCCGGGTCGTGTCCTATTACGGGGCGACGGAGCTGTCGTTCGTGGCGGTCGACGCCGACGGGGGCGGGCTGCGCCCTTTTCCGGGCGTGGAGATCGAGGTCAGGTCCGAGGGCGGGCTCGGCGAGGTGTGGGCTCGGTCGCCGTGGCTGGCCGACGGATATCTGGGCGACGCGGCGGGCCCGTTGCGCCGGGACGCCGACGGTTGGGCGAGCGTGGGCGACGTGGCGGAGCCGTACCGGGTAGGAGAGGAGCTGCGGGTACGCGGCCGGGGTGACGGCGCGATCCAGACCGGGGGCGCCACCGTCGTGCCCGAGGACGTCGAGGAGGTGCTCAGGAAGGTGCCCGGTGTGGGGGACATCGTCGTGATCGGCTCGCCGCATCCGTCGCTGGGTGCGGTGGTCACGGCGGTCATCGAGGCCGAGTGCGCCACGCCGCCGCCGCGCGCGCTGCTGGAGGCGACGGCCAGGGGCGGCCTGGACGAGGCGCAACGGCCACGCCGCTGGTACGCGGTGCCGAGCCTGCCCCGCACCCAGACGGGCAAGCCCGCCCGAGCCCTGGTCGCGGCCCGGCTGGCGGGCGGCGACCCCGACATCCGGCGGCTGATCTGACATGCGCGACTCCGATCCGCGCCACGAAGCCGCGATCCGGACCCTCGGGGACGAGCCCGTCGTCGTGGCGGCCCGGCGCACCCCCATCGGGACGGCCGGGCACGCGTTCAAGGGCGTGACGGTCGATCGGCTGGCCGCGCCCGTGATCGCCGCCGTGGCGCGCGAGCTGGCCGGGCGGCGGGTGGACGACGTGGTGCTGGGCAACTGCATGGGGCCCGGCGGGAACGTGGCCAGGGTGTCGGCCCTGGCGGCGGGCCTGGGGCACGAGGTGCCCGGCCTGACGGTGGACCGCCAGTGCGGCAGCGGGCTGGCCGCGATCCTGGTGGCCGGCCAGGCCGTCCGGGCGGGGGAGATGGACCTGGTGATCGCGGGAGGGGTGGAGAGCGCCTCGACCGCGCCGCTGCGTACCCACCGGGGTGCCATGGAGCCGTACCCCAGGGCGCCCTTCGCCCCGCACGGCCACCCCGACCCCGACATGGGGCCGGCCGCCGAGGCGCTGGCGGCGGCGCGCGGCGTCAGCCGGGCGCGCCAGGACGCCTAC
>NZ_JBSFTC010000714.1:0-1648 GCF_053590415.1 Nonomuraea sp. NPDC003201 | reverse complement strand
GGCCGGCGGGACCGACCTGATCAGCGTGGCCGCCGGGAACGCCCGCGTGACCCTGCGCTGGCCCGGCGCGCTCCCGTCACCGCAGGTGTCGGGCCAGAGCGTCACCTACCCCGGCGTGCTGCCCGGCGCGGACCTGACGGTCACCGCGACCAGGACGGGCGCCGAGCAGTTCCTGCTGCTCAAGCAGCGGCCCACCGCCCCGCTGTCCTACCGGCTCAGGCTGGACGCTCCCGGGCTCACGGCCCGCCAGGCCAAGGACGGCGGCGTCGAGCTGGTGGGCAAGGGCGGCAAGGTCGCCGCGACCGTGCCCGCGCCCGTGATGTGGGACGCGCGGGTGGACCAGTCCTCCGGCGAGCACACGCATCGCGCGCCGGTGAAGATGGAGGTGTCGGGCAAGGACCTCGTGCTCACGCCCGACCCGGCCTTCCTGAACGACCCCGCCACCGCCTACCCGGTCACCGTCGACCCGTCGGTCAACGTGGGCGAGGTGTTCGACACGTTCGTGCAGCAGGGCTACAACACCGACAATTCCGCTTCCACCGAACTCAAGCTCGGCAACAACGGCAGCGGGCAGATCGCCAAGTCGTTCATCACCTGGAACACCTCCGGCCTGGCCGGGCGGAAGATCCTGTCCGCCACGCTCAACCTGTGGGACTTCCACTCCTGGTCGTGCACGGCCAAGAACTGGGAGGTGTGGAGCGCCGACCAGGCCTCCGCCTCCAGCCGCTACCCGGGCCCCACCATGGCGGCCAAGTACGCCACCTCCAGCCAGACCAAGGGCTACGGCTCCGCCTGCGCCGCAGGCTGGGTCACCGCCAACGTCACGTCGCTGGCCCAGTACTGGGCGGACAAGGGCTGGGCCAAGTCCGGCATGGGGCTGCGCGCCTCGGACGAGTCCGACCCGTACGGGTGGAAGCGGTTCAACTCCGGCAACGCGGCCTCGCACACGCCGTACATCGCGGTGACGTACAACGGCAACCCGAGCACGCCGCTCTCCGTCTGGACCAGCCCGAACAGCGAGGTGAACAGCACCCTCTACACCAATTCGGTGACGCCGCGGCTGTACGCCCACGTCGGGGACGCCGACGGCGGCAACGTGCGCGCCAAGTTCGAGGTGTACGACGGCAGCACCGCGGTCATCACCGGCCTGTACGGCGCGTACGTGGCCTCCGGCGGATTCTCCGACGCCGCGGTGCCGGCCGGCAAGCTGGCCAACGGCCGCACCTACACGCTCAAGGGCTGGGCCAACGACGGCTCGCTGGACTCCCTGCAGTCCACCTCCCGGCAGTTCACCGTCGACACCACGCCGCCGCCCGCACCCAAGCTGACCAGCGGCTCCCACCCGGACTCCGGATGGCACGGCGACGCCGGTGAGGTGGCCTCGTTCACCGCCACGCCGGCCGACTCCGACGTCGCCAAGATCGCCTACCGGCTCGACGACGGTGACACGGCCACGGCGGCCACGACCGGCGCGGCCGTCACGTTCACGGTGACCCCGCAGGCCGCGGGACCGCACACGCTGACGACGTACACGCTGGACCGGGCGGGCAACGCCTCGGAGGCGGTGACCTACCGCTTCAACGTCGGGGCAGGCGCGCTGGCCTCGCCGGCCGACGGCACGCGTACGGCCCGCCGCGCCGAACTGGCC
>NZ_JBSFTC010000713.1:0-1650 GCF_053590415.1 Nonomuraea sp. NPDC003201 | reverse complement strand
CCCGAGGCCATCGCGCTGTACGAGCGGTGCGCGTACCGGCCGATCGAGCCGTACGGGAAGTACGTGGACGCCCCGCTGACCCGCTGCTACGAGAACCCTGCGCGCCGCAGCCGGCGAGGAAGATCAGGGCGGCGGCGACGACGGAGACGCGCGCGGCGGGCGGGACGATCATCGGCATCATTCTGCCGTGGAAACCCGATGCCGCGGTCGTCCGGGAGAGAGCGGCGCGGGGCTCCTGCCCGCGCCCCATCAGCGCGTCACCGCTCAGGCTCGGCCGGCGGGCGGACCCTCGGCGTGGGAGAAAGGGACGGTGACCAGGTCCGCCTCGGGGAAGTCGGCGACAACCCCGAGGACGAGGACGCGAGCCATCCGGTTGTCCGGGGTCAGTCCACGGAGGTGTCCCAGGCTTCCTGGCGTACCTCCAGATGCGGGGAGGCGCGCAGGTCACGGAGGAGTTCCCGCCAAGGGGAGGCCCACTCGGTGCGCTGCCCTCCCGACTGGGTGAGCATGAGCGCGAACAGGCCGCCGGACAGGTCACCGCGGCCGGCCAGACGCCGGGCCGGGGGCAGCGCGACCGCGATCGGCAGCGGCGGCCGCCGTCCGTACTCGCCGAACAGTTCCGAGACGGCCTTGCCGGCCGTCCGGGCGGCGAGCACCGGCCGGTCCGCGAGCAGGTCGGCAAGGGCGCACAGGGCGTCGGCGAGTTCGTCCCCGTCCGTTTCCCCGGGGAGCAGGGCCACGCCGAGCTCGGCCACCTGGGGCAGCAGGAGGGGCTGGGCGGCGAGCACGTCCATCGCGTCCCGGGCGAGCCGCCGCCGCCACGGCTCCGGCTCCTCCTCCAAGGGCGCGGCCAGTCTCCGGGCGATGGTGTCCACGCGTTGCCTGGCCGGTGTCCGCAGGTCCTCCCCGGGTACGGCGGCGGCCAGCCTGGCCAGGACGTCCAGCGCCTGGGACCGGATCGCCCCGGCCCGCAGCAGCCCCAGGAACACCGCCATGCCCTCCCCGGTCGTCCCCGGATCGGCCACGGCCTCGATGATCTCGTCGAAGCCGCCCCGGTACCAGTGCGCCCACACGGCGAACGCCTTCGACCCGCGGAAACCCACCCCGGGCAGGTCGGCGGCCATGAGGAGGCGCCGCACCAGGTCCGCGTAACGGGGGCGGGCGGCGGGGGCGTACTCCATCGGGTGGGCCTGGAAGAGCGTGCGCAGCATCGGCTCGCCGGCGTGCGGGCCGGCGGCGTCGCCGAGCGCGTCCAGGGTCCGCGGGTCCTCGGGGATCGTGCGCAGCACCGAGGCGACGGCGACCCGTACGTCCCGGTGCAGCCCCGGGTCCTCCCACGCCCGCAGCAGCACGTCCACCGCGCCGGGCGGGCGGTTGCGGCCCAGTTGGCGGGCGGCCAGCTTGCGCAGCGTCACCTTGCTGCCGGGGGCGGTCAGCGCCTCCTCCAGCAACGGCCCGAGCAGGGACGGAGGTGTCGAACGGCAGCAGCGGGCCAGCGCGGCCACCGCGACGCGGGAGGCCGGGCCGCCGGCGTGGCCCACGAGCACGGGCACCGCGCGGGCGGGCTCGCCGGCGTGCGCCATGGCCGTGACGGCGGCTTCGGCCAGCATCGTCTCCTCCCGGTCCGCCCACGCGGCGAGGAGGTCCAGC
>NZ_JBSFTC010000712.1:0-1655 GCF_053590415.1 Nonomuraea sp. NPDC003201 | reverse complement strand
CTGGCCACGGGCGCGCTCGCCGCGGTCGGCCTGCTGTTGCCGCTCTCGCCGCTGGCGAGCGCGTTCGGGCTGGTCGCGCTGCCCGCCACGAGCTACCTGTGGCTGCTGGCGGTGGTCGGCCTGTACGGGGGCGCGTTGCTGGCCATCACCCGCCGGAGATTCCAGGACAGAGGCCGCAGAACGCCGTAGGCGCCACACTTGTTTTATAGTTGCGCAATACGGCAAGTGTCATGGCGTCTGGAGGAACCCCTTTCGTGGATGGTTATTGGGTGCAACTCGCCCTGGTCGCGGTCCTCATCGTGATCAATGCGGTGTTCGCCGGAAGCGAGCTCGCGCTGGTCTCCCTGCGGGAGGGCCAACTGCGCCGCCTGGAGCAGCACAGCAGCGGAGGACGGGTGCTGGCCAAGCTGGCCCGCGACCCGAACCAGTTCCTGGCGACCATCCAGATCGGCATCACCCTGGCCGGATTCCTCGCCTCCGCCACCGCGGCGGTGACCCTGTCCGAACCCCTGGTGCCGCTGCTGTCCTTCCTCGGCGGCGCGGCCGGTCCGGTGGCGATCATCCTCGTCACCCTGGTGCTGACGTTCCTCACCCTGGTGTTCGGCGAGCTGGCGCCCAAGCGGGTGGCGATGCAGCGCGCGGAGACCTGGGCGCTGCTGGTCGCCCGTCCGCTGAGCGTGCTGGGGAGCATGTCGCGGCCGGTCATCTGGGCGCTGGGCAAGTCCACCGACGTGACGGTCCGGTTGATGGGCGGGGACCCCGACCTGCACCGGGAGGAGATGAGCCCGGAGGAGATCCGCGATCTGGTCAGCGTCCATCGCGGCTTCACCCCGGAGCAGCGGCTGATCATCTCCGGCGCCGTCGAGATCACCGAACGGGTGCTGCGCGAGGTCCTGGTGCCCCCGCGCCAGGTGTTCACGATCGAGGCCGGCACCCCGCTCCGGCAGGCCGCGGCCGAACTGGCGGCGTCCGGGCACTCGCGCGCGCCGGTCGTCCGCGGGCGCAACCTGGACGACACGCTCGGCATCGCCAACCTGCGCGACCTGCTCACCCAGGACGCCGAGGCCGCCGCGGACGTCGCCCGGCCCGCCCTGGTCCTCCCCGAGAGCCTGCACGTCTCCGACGCGCTGCGCCGCTTCAAGGCCGAACGCCAGCAGTTCGCCCTCGTCGTCGACGAACGCGGCGCCGTGGACGGCATCGTCACCCTGGAGGACCTCCTCGAAGAGGTGGTCGGCGAGATCTACGACGAGACCGACAGCGACCTGGAGACCGTCCAGCGCGGCGAGGACGGGACGCTGACGATGCCCGGCGGCTTCCCGGTGCACGACCTGCCGGACGTGGACGTGCACCTGGAGGGGCAGCCGGAGGGCGACTACACCACCGTCGCGGGTCTGGTCCTGGCCGAGCTCGGACGGGTGCCGACCGCGCCGGGCGAGTCGGTGACCGTGGCCGGCTGGCGCATCGAGGTCCTCGGGGTCGAGCGCCACGCGATCACGCAGGTCCGCCTGCATCCGGTCGCCGTACCCGACGCCGCGGAACAGGACGCGTAGACCGGAGCGGCGGATCCGGCCGGAGCCGGCCGTCGCCGAGCCGGCCTGTTGGCCGCGCGGGACCGGCCGCCCGAGCCGGACCGCCTCCGCCACCACGAAGCACGC
>NZ_JBSFTC010000711.1:0-1666 GCF_053590415.1 Nonomuraea sp. NPDC003201 | reverse complement strand
CCCGCAAGAAACCCGGCGACCCGCCGCCCCCAGGCAAGATCGCTTACACCCTCACAATCACCACCAAAGCCCTTAACTAAGCGGCATTGGGGCGAAAGCCCCCTGGGCGACGCTGTCTGGAACCCCGAGCGCGAAGCGCCCAGGAGTGGAAGGCCTTGCTTTCGGAGTCAGCGGCCCTGGTTGGCGACGGCCTCGATGGCGGCCTTGGCGGCGTCCGGGTCCAGGTATTCGCCGCCCGGCCGCTGAGGCCGGAAGTCGGAGTCGAGCTCGTACAGCAGCGGAATCCCCGTAGGGATGTTGAGGCCCGCGATCTCCTCGTCACCGACCCCGTCCAGGTGCTTGACCAGGGCCCGCAGGGAGTTGCCGTGGGCGGCCACCAGGACCGTGCGGTCGGCCGACAGGTCGGGGACGATCGAGTCGTACCAGTACGGGAGCATGCGGTCGACCACGTCCTTCAGGCATTCCGTACGGGGCATCAGCTCCGGGGGAAGCAGGGCGTAGCGGGGGTCGCCGGCCTGGGAGAACTCGTCGTCGTCCGCGATCGGGGGCGGCGGCACGTCGTACGAGCGGCGCCACAGCATGAACTGCTCGTCGCCGAACTCCTCGCGCGTCTGGGCCTTGTTCTTGCCCTGGAGCGCGCCGTAGTGGCGCTCGTTGAGGCGCCAGCTCCGCTTCACCGGCAGCCAGAGCAGGTCGGCCTCCGCCAGCGCCAGCTGAGCCGTCTGGATGGCCCGGGTCAGCAGGCTGGTGTGGACGATGTCCGGGCGCAGTCCGGCGTCCTGGAGGAGCTTGCCGCCGCGGCGGGCCTCGTCCTCACCCTTGGCCGAGAGGCTCACGTCCACCCAGCCGGTGAACAGGCCCTTCGCGTTCCAGTCACTCTCGCCGTGCCTAAGCAGCACCAAAGTCGCCATATCGCCAATCCTATGGTCAGGGATTACCGGTCCGGGTCGGCGAAGCGGGCGAACGCCTGGAGGTTGGCCAGCGACTCCCCGCGCTTGGCCCGCCATTCCCACTCGCGCCTGATCGACGAGGCGAACCCCAGCTCAAGCGCCCGGTCGAACCAGTCGTCCGAGTACGTCAGCACGCACCCCAGCAGCCGGTCCACCTCCGCCTCGGTGACGGCGGCCAGTGGCACCCGGCCCACCAGGTAGACGTCCCCCACGGGGTCGAGCGAGAAGTGCACGCCGTACATCGAGCCGTTCTTGCCGAGCAGCCAGCGGTAGAACTCGGTGTGGTTCTCGTCGGGCTGGCGGCAGAAGAACGCCTCGACGTGCAGCGCCTGCTCCCCCACGATCAACCACGTCATGGTGGCGAGCTTGTGCTGCCCGGGCAGTTTGACCAGGAACGCGCCCGGCCGCGGCTCGTCGTAGGTGACGTCCGCGGCCTTGAGCGCGGCTTCGACGACATCGCGCATGCCGACAAGGATAGAAGGCCGCCAGAACAAAGGTCGGGCTGGAAAGGGCTAGAAGTTCAGGGCGATAGGCGTTTTGTGCAGGTTTGCGATGGCGGCCGCGTACACCTCCACCAGGCGGGACGCGGTCGCCTGCCAGCCGAACGCCGCCGCGTGCGCGCGGGCTCCCGCCGACATCGAGTCGCGCCAGCGCGGCGAGACGACGAAGCGGCGCAGCGCCTGCGCCCACTGCGCCGGGTCGTGGCCGTCCACGAG
>NZ_JBSFTC010000710.1:0-1675 GCF_053590415.1 Nonomuraea sp. NPDC003201 | reverse complement strand
CCCGCGGCCAGCTCGGCCTCGCCGCGCGGCACCCGGTCCGCCCACAGCTTGGCCCCGGCGGCGTTGCGCTCCTCCGCGGTGACCCGCTGCCCGGCGAGCGCCGCGTCCAGTTCGGCCGACAGCTCGTCGTAGAGCGCGCGTCCGGCGGGCGTCACGGCGATGCCGCGCGCCTCCACCTCCCCGAACCGCACCCGCAGGTCGTCCTGGACGACCCGGCCGTCGTCCTCCCTGAACAGCCGCGGCTCGGCCAGCGCGCGGAAGGAGGTCTGGCGCAGCAGCAGGTCGGGGCCGTCCCAGCGGGGCGGCCCCTGGATGGCGTCGATCATGGTGATGCCGCGCTCGCTCATGCGGGCGTAGAGGGCGTCGATGTCGAGCACGCGCGGGGTCAGGTGGTTGACGTGGGTGGAGGCCACGCCGCCGATGTCGGCGGCCACGGCTGACACGCGTTCGAGCTCGGCGTACCAGCTGCGGGAGACCGGCTCAGCGGACAGCTCGAACGCCCGCGTGGCGAGCGTCAGGAACTCCTCGGCCGCCTCGTCGTCCAGGCCGCCCTCGGCCTCGGCGCGGTCGGCCAGGTCGAGCAGGCGCGGCGGGAACAGCCGGCGCGCCCCCAGGAACTCGCCGAGCCGGCGCTCCAGGTCCGCGCCGAAGAACCGCCGGTCGCCCGCCACCAGCATGGAGGTGAACACGCGGAAGGGGTTGGCGGCCAGCTCGGCCTCGTCCACGGGGCGGAAGGCCGTGGAGACGACCGGCACGGAACTGCTGGCCGCCTCGCGCAGGTCGTAGTAGCCGACGGGGTACATGCCCATCGCGCCGAAGATCCGCGCGACCTGCGCCAGCTCGGCCGGGGTGCCGACGCGGATCGCGCCGTGCCGCTCGGCGGTGACGCGGCCGATGGAGCCGAGGCGTTCGGCGCCGGCGCCCATCCGGGCCAGCACCTCGCGGTTCACCTCCTGGGCGACGTCGACGAGCGTGTTGTACGCGGGGACCTCGGTGCCGTACATCGCTGACAGGCGCCGGGCGAAAGCCGCCCGGAGTGCGGTCGCGTCGACCATCGTGCCTTCTCTCCTCGCCGCCGGAAGCGAGTAGCATGCTACATGGGTCGCATGTAGCATGCTACTCATGGACCGCGCAGCCGCTCTCGCGACCGACCTCCGCCGCCGCGGGGTCACCGACGTGCTGGACGACTCCACGTCGCGGGCGCTCCACTCCTCCGACGCCTCCCTCTACCGGGTGCCGCCGCTGCTGGTGGCCCGGCCCAGGTCCGCCGAGGACGTGGCGACGGCGATCGAGCTGTGCGCGCGCCACGAGATCCCCCTCACCGCGCGCGGCGGCGGCACGTCGGTCGCCGGGAACGCGGTCGGCCCCGGTCTGGTGCTGGACTTCAGCCGCCACATGGACCAGGTGCTGCGGGTCGACGCCGAGGCCCGCACGGCGGTGGTGCAGCCGGGCGTGGTCCAGGCGGCCCTGCAGCGGGCGGCGGCCCCGTACGGGCTCAGGTTCGGCCCCGACCCGTCCACCCACACCCGCTGCACCATCGGCGGCATGATCGGCAACAACGCCTGCGGCTCCAGGACGCTCGGCTACGGCCGCACGTCCGACAACATCGCCGGGCTCAAGGCCGTGGCGGGCGACGGGACCGCGCTGGACCTGCCCGGCCAGGCCGCGTCGGACC
>NZ_JBSFTC010000709.1:0-1706 GCF_053590415.1 Nonomuraea sp. NPDC003201 | reverse complement strand
CTTGGTTCCGTCTCCTGGGTGGCCGGAGCTCGCGCCGCCACGCGAAGCCTTTGCAGGGTTATGACCTGGGCGGATGTAATTATCGGCAGGCGCACCGCTGAGGAGCGCAGATGGCGGCGTCAACGTCCATCGCACTCGGGCCTGGGAGAGCAAGTTGGCCCAGGGCATCGGCCAGGCCGTCATCAGCCGGAAGAGGGCGGCTCGATTAGCAGAGGCCTGTTCCGATGATGATCGCCGCGAAAGCCTCGGTTGTAGTCCGCTGCCAGCCTGTGCCGCTCGAATATTGAGCTATGGGTCCTGAGCTGCGGTTAAGCGGCGTGGTGGTATTCGCTGATCATGCTGGCAACGACGGGTTTTCGGCGGCTGATCCGCTGGTCGTTGAGGTCGGTCACGTCGTGAGCGGGCTGCGCTGCGATGTCCGGGGACGTTGCTGCCGGGACTGGTGCGGCCGGTGCCGGTTGTAGTGGATCAGGTACTCCTGGAGCACGCGGGCCAGGTGGCGTTCATTGAGGATCAGAATCCGCTCCAGAAGTTCACGGCGCAGCGTGCCGATGACGCGCTCGCAGATGGCGTTCATCCTCGGCGTCCGCGGCAGCGTGGTGATGATCCGCAGCCCTTCAGCTGTGAAGACCTCCCTGAACGCCGAGGTAAAGAGCGGATCCCGATCGTGGATCGGGAACCGTAGCCCGGTGATGCGGTCGCCCAGGTTCATCGCCAGGTTGCGGGCTTGCTGGGCCGCCCAGGCCCCGGTCGGGTGTGCGGTTACGCCGGCCAGGTGCAGTCGTCGGGTGCCGTGCTCGATGAAGAGCAGCACGTAGAGCCGTTTGAGCGTGATCGTCTCGACCGCGAGGAAGTCACAGGCGATGATCGCGTGGGCCTGAGCGGTCAGGAACTGCCGCCAGGTCGGCCCGGCTCGGCGGGGTGCCGGATCGATACCGGCGGCGTGCAGGATCTCCCACACCGTGGAGACCGCGATGCTGTAGCCCAGCCCGGCCAACTCGCCTTGGATTCTGCTATGCCCCCAGCTCGGGTTCTCCCGCGCCATCCGCACAATCAGTGCCTTGACCGGTCGGCGGGTGCAGGGCCGTCCCGGACGCCGCCTGTCTGTGAAAGTCCACTTACGCGCCACGAGACTGCGATGCCAACGCAGGATCGCCGCCGGGGTGACCGGGAACACCTCCGCCCACTGGCGGCGGTGTATCAGTCGCGACAACGCCGCAAGCCAGAGACGGTCGGCGCCGGCCATGACCAGGACCTGTACATTTTGCGGCATCGTTGCTGGAGAGATCCCCGCGGAGATCGTCTACTCCGACGAGCACGTGGTCGCCTTCCTTGACATCTCGCAGGCGACTCGCGGTTACACCCTGGTCGTCCCCCGCGAGCACTGTCGCGACCTGACCGACATCGGCCCGGACCGCGCGGGCCTGCTGATGCGGGGTCGGTGAAGGTCCATTTACGCGCTACCAGGTAGCGGTGCCAGCGCAGGATCGTCGCCGGGATGACCGGGAATACTTCCGACCACTGGCGGCGGTGGATCAGCCGCGACAATGCTGCAAGACAGAGCCGGTCGGCGTGACCCCACCTAAGCTGGCCACCGAGCTGACGGCGGAGGGGCCTTCCCCCACGGAAGTGGACACGCGTTGGGGTGTGTCATGCGGCCAGTGTCAGGCTAATCGATCTTTGCTGGTGTAGGTGCTCGTAGGAGA
>NZ_JBSFTC010000708.1:0-1723 GCF_053590415.1 Nonomuraea sp. NPDC003201 | reverse complement strand
CCTGCTGACCGGCGTGGCCGAGCTGCAGGAGCGCATCGACGACCTGGCCCAGGGCCGCGCCGCCGCCGTCTCCGTTGCCGAGAATGGGCGCCGACTGCCGAGCGGAGCCATGAGCGGATGGCCGCATGGATCAGGCGATCTCGATGTGGTCCAGCTCCGCCCAACGCGCCTGGTACTGGAAGCGCAGGGTGTTCCACCCGGCGTTCAGTGTGAGCTGGGCCGGCACCTGCGTCCAGTTGTCCCAGCCGCGGTCGGGATAGCTCAGCGTGAAGCGCGTGCCCCCGTTCACCGTCACCAGGTGCTGCGCGTCGCCGTACCCGGCGGCATAGGCCACGTACGCGGTGTAGGCCCCGGCGACCGGCGCGAAAACCTGCACGTCGACCCAGCTGTCCGCATAGTCGATCTTGGCCACGACGGCCCCCTGTGACGCCCCGGCCGCGCCGGTACGCACCTCGGCATGGTTGAGCGTGCCGCGCTCGGCCTCGTACCGTACCCGGCTGCCGCGCACGACCGGGTAGTCGTTGGCCCAGCCCAGCTCCGCGGTGTACATGTGGCGCGCGTTGCCCACCCAGCCGTGGAAGAAGGCGCGGCTCCCGAGCACGTCGGTCCCGCCGGGGCCCTGAACGGCGCCGTCGAAGGTGGCCGTCGTCATCAGCGGCCGGTACGCCTTGGTGTAGGGCCCGGTGAGAGACGGGGACACGGCGTAGCCGGTGAAGTAGCTGTTTCCCGCGTAGGAGCCGGCCGAGTAGAAGAGCACGTACTGGGAGGGCCGCTTGACGAGCACGGGAGCCTCGATCACCCCGGCCTCCTCGGGCCGGTCGTTGCGGATGAGCTCGGTGCGGCCGCCGACGAAGGTGACGCCGTCCGCGCCGACCTGCTGCAGCCACAGAACGGTGGGCCGGCCGACGGCGTTGCCGTCGTTCTTGTAGACCAGGTACCGCTTGCCGTCGGTGTCGACGAAGCTCGACGGGTCGATGTCGCCGCCCTCGCCCGCGTTGCAGACGAGCGGTGAACCGCTGGTCGGCTGGAAGGGGCCGAGGGGGTTCGCCGAGGTCGCGGCGCCGATGCACATGCGCCCGGTAGCGGTGCTGGGGCCGGTGAAGTACATGAGGTAGCGGCCGTCGGGAAGCTGGGAGACGTCGGGCGCCCAGAACCCGCCGTTCCCCGCCCAGGACGGTTTGGCGGGCAGCGCGTCCCCGCGCACTGTCCACGGGCCGGTGGCGGACGAGGCGCTGGCGACCTGGATGCGCCCGGCCGAGCTACTGGTGGAGTAGGCGTAGAAGGTGGAGCCGGCTTGGATGACGTCCGGATCGGGGAAGTCGGCGCGAATCACCGCCGTCGGGGCCACGGCGGCCGCCGCCGGCTCCGGGCCGGCCGCGGGTAGGCAGACCGCGGTCGCGGTGAACACGAGGAAGAGCCGGCCGGGCAGCCGCATGGGGACCTCCGATCATCCGTACTCACGGGTATAGGCCATTCCGGAGCCGCGGAGAAGAGATTTTGGCTATTCAGTCAGGCTCGGCCACCTTCCCGGCTCGCGAGCGCACACGGCCTTCGCAACGGATCACTGATCGACCCAGCCGAGCGTGTCCACGGTTCGTTGGCCAGGGACGTACGCGCAGCCGATCGGGCCCGCGTAGCCGTGGCCGATCAAGATGTCCACCGCCTCCGCGATGGGGAGCGTGCCGGTGCCGGGCGCGCCGCGGCCGGGCGCGGTGACCTCGGC
>NZ_JBSFTC010000707.1:0-1734 GCF_053590415.1 Nonomuraea sp. NPDC003201 | reverse complement strand
CTGCGTCGAGGTGCTCGACATCACGGAGGGCGACGGGGTCAGCGAGGAGGTCCGCCAGGCCGTGTCGGGGCACGTCGGCCGGACTGCACGCCATGCTGACGACGGTGCTCATGCCGGGCGTCATGGGCCAGGCCCCATCGCCCCATGGGCCGACGCGCTGTGGGCCGAGCCCCGCGGGCCGAGCCATGCGAGCCGACGCGGACGCCCTGCCGTGGCAGCTCGTCCCGGGGCCGTGCCGCTCCGGGGCGTCTTGGCAGCCGCCGCCATGATGAGCGGCCGGACGAACGACCGCCCGTTCGGCTCAGCCGGGCCCGTTGACGTCCGACTCGGACGCGGCCAGCAGGCGACCCGCAAGGGCCGTGAGGCTGAGCCCCTTCAGGTCGGGGATCAGGACGCCGGCGATCTCATCCACATGCCGCCGCCAGGCGTCCGGGACGGCGGCGGCCCCCGACGCCGCCCCGCACAGCGCGCCCACCATGGCCGGCATGCTGTCGGACTGCCGGGCGACCAGCGCGGCCGAGCCGAGGGCCGTGGCGAGGTCGCCGTCGGCCAGCTCGGCCAGGACGAAGGCCGTGGGCAGGGTCTCGGCGGCCACTCCCCCATGGCTGTACACGGCCGGGCTGAGCCGCTCGACCAGGCCGGGGACGGCCTCGAAGGCCGTACGCGCCGACTCGCGGACGCGGGCCGCCGTGGCGAGGTTGCGGGCGGTCCAGCTGTTCTCGGGGAAGGCGCTCGCCGCCTCACGCAACGCGTCGCGGAGGGAGGCGCCGCCGACCAGCGACGCGATGGCGACGGCCATCGCCTGAGCGGCCCAGACCCCGTCCTCGGCGTGGGTGATCTCGGCATAGCGTCGCGCGACCTCGGCGGCCCCGGCCGGGTCGCCGGCGTAGTAGAGGCCGATCGACACTCCGGCGGGAACGGCGCTGTCGGAGTAGTGCATCGGGTTGTCGTTGCCGGTGGCGGGCGGCGTCAGGCCCCTGGCGCTGTTGATGATCGCGGAGCGTTCGGCGACGCCGGTCCAGACGTCGGACGACATCCGCCTGCGCCATTCGGCGAAGAGCGCGGCCGAGTCGTGGCCCGGCGCCTCGAGGAGCACCAGCGCGGCCATGGCCGCGGTCTCGGCGTCGTCCGTGGGAGAAAGCGGGATGTCGTCCCCGATGCCGAGGGTGAACGGCAGCAACGGGCGCGAGACCCGCTGCTCGTCCAGCGCGGCCGAGAGCCGCCAACCGGCGGCCCGCGCCCAGGCCGAGCCGGCCCTGCGGTGGAACTGGGCGGGAAGGCCCGCGGCGTCGCCGGCGGCCAGCCCCAGCAGGGCGCCGGCCGCACGGTTCTCCCGCGTGGCGGTGGCGTCAACGCCCATCGACGGCCACCTCCCTGGGCGCCGAGCCCTGTCGGCCGGCGTCGTGCAGCCGGTCGGCCAGGTCGACGAGGTCCGTGCCGGCGGTGGCGGTGATGCATCGTCCGCTCACGCGTGCCACCTGGGCCCGCCACCGTTCGGGGATGGCCTGGGCGCCGTGCAGGGCGCCTGCCATGGCGCCGGCGATGGCGGCGATGGTGTCGGAGTCGCGGCCGATGTTGACCCCCGCCAGCACCACCTGGGTGAAGTCCCCCCGGTGGGCGGCGAACAGGCCGAAGGCCAGCGCGACCGCCTCCGGGGCGGCATCGGCCCAGGGGTAGTGGAACAGCGGGATCTCCGCGTACAGCGCTTCCTCCGCGGCGGCGGGTGAGCCCGCC
>NZ_JBSFTC010000706.1:0-1736 GCF_053590415.1 Nonomuraea sp. NPDC003201 | reverse complement strand
GGCGTACACCTCGGGGAAGCCGCCGCCGATGACGAGCGCCGCGGTCCCGTCCGGCAGCCGCTCGTCCCGCAGCGGGTCGAACACCGCGACGTCCGCCCCGGCCGCCCGCAGCAGCTCGACGTGCTCGGCGTAGCCGAACGTGAACGCCGCCCCGCCCGCCACCGCCACCACCGGCCGGTCCGTCCGCTCCCCCCGCGCGGGCTCCCAGGGGACGGCGTCCAGCGGCGGGGCCGACGCCGCCAGCCGGAGCAGCACGTCGAGGTCGCACGAGCGGGTCACCAGCGCGGCCAGCCGGTCCACCGCGGCCAGCGCCTCGGTCTCCCGTTCGGCGGCGGGCACCAGCCCCAGGTGCCGTGACGGCGTGGAGACGGCGTCGTCGCGGCGGATCGCGCCCAGCACCGGCACCCCCGCCGCGGCCAGCGCGGAGCGGCACAGCTCCTCGTGCCGGTCCGAGCCCACCCGGTTCAGCACCACCCCGCCCACCCGCACCCGGGGGTCGAACGTGACGAACCCGTGCACCACCGCCGCCACCGACCTGCTCTGCCGCGCCGCGTCCACCACCAGCACGACCGGCGCGTCCAGCAGCCGGGCCACGTGGGCGGTCGAGGCGAAGTCGGCGTCCCCCTTGCCGTCGAACAGCCCCATCACGCCCTCGACCACCGCCACGTCGCACCCCGCTGCCCCGTGCCGGAAGAGCGGCCGTACGCGCTCCTCACCCACCAGCCACGGATCCAGGTTGCGGCCGGGACGCCCGGTGGCCAGCGCGTGATAGCCCGGGTCGATGTAGTCGGGGCCCACCTTGTGCGGCGAGACGCGCAGCCCGCGCGCCCGCAGCGCCCCCATCAGCCCCGTGGCCACCGTCGTCTTGCCGCTGCCCGACGACGGCGCGGCGATGACGAGCCGGGGAACTACCACTCGATGCCCTTCTGCCCCTTCTGCCCGGCGTCCATGGGGTGGCGAACCTTGCCCATCTCCGTCACCAGGTCCGCCACCTCGATCAGGCGCTCGGGCGCGTCCCTGCCGGTGATCACCACGTGCTGGTTGCCGGGCCGTCCGGCGAGCGCGGCCACCACGTCGTCCAGCTCCAGCCAGCCCCACTTCAGCGGGTACGTGAACTCGTCCAGCACGTAGAACCGGTACGTCTCGGCCGCCAGGTCCCGCTTGATCTGCTCCCACCCTTCGCGGGCGTCGGCCGCGTGGTCCTCCTCCGTGCCCGGCCGCTGGATCCACGACCAGCCTTCGCCCATCTTGTGCCAGGTCACCGAGCCGCCCTCGCCCGTCTCCCCGAGCACCTTCAGCGCCCGTTCCTCGCCGATGCGCCACTTGGCCGACTTCACGAACTGGAACACCCCGACCGGCCAGCCCTGGTTCCAGGCCCGCAACGCCATCCCGAACGCCGCCGTCGACTTGCCCTTGCCGGGACCGGTGTGCACGATCAGCAGCGGCCGGTTGCGGCGCTGCCGGGTGGTGAGGCCGTCGTCGGGGACGACGGCGGGCTTTCCCTGCGGCATGCTCAGACCGCCTTCCTGTGATCGCGCACGACCGAGCCGAGATCGGCCAGGGAGTCGAGGGAGACGAGACGGGCCCGCAACCGGGCCGCCAGCCGGACCGCCAAGCCCAGCCGTACGGGGCCGCTCTCGCAGTCCACGACCACCGCCGCCGTGCCCTCCAGCAGCGCCGCCGCCCGGTCCACGTCGCCGCCCGCCGTGGCGCGCCCGTCCGTCACCAGCACCAGC
>NZ_JBSFTC010000705.1:0-1751 GCF_053590415.1 Nonomuraea sp. NPDC003201 | reverse complement strand
CCCGGGGCGTGGAGGCATGCTGGTACGTCGCCCCCCAGACCGTGCTCGGGTGGATCGCGGTGATGGTGCTGATACCCGGCCGCGCAGCGCGCCGAACATGATCAGCGCGCGGTCCCAGCCCACATAGTCCTCGCCGATGCGATATCCCACGTCGGCGAACCGGCGCGCCCCGGCCAGGTCACCGGCGAGAACGGCGGCGCCGACCCCTGTCTCCGCCAGCGTGGCCGTGACCGACGGCAGCCATCCGGGCAGGTCTCCGACGCTGCCGAACGCCTCGTCCACGAGGGCGACGGCCTGCCGGGCGCGTCCTTCGTGGACGAGCCGGCCGCCCTCCAGCGGGGCCAGCCCGAGCTCGAACCGGGAGGTGAGTGGGGCGATCCGGCGGATCTCCGCGACCGACCGACCGAGCTGGTCGAACATGCCCATCATGTACTCGATGGAGCCGCGCATCACCAGGAGGCCCTGGCGCGGCTCGGTACCGGTCATCGTGGCGCAGGCGTCCGTCAGCATGGCCCGGGCCTCGGCCTCCCGGCCCAGCCCCCAGAAGAGGTTGAGCGCGTGTACGGACACCAGGTCGGCCCGCGTCATGTCGTCCGCCGGGGCGTCGGCCAGGTCCGGCAGGACGGTCTCGGTCTCGTCGTACCGGTCGTCGTAGAACAGCACCGACGCCAGCGCCAGGGCGGCCGTGGGCCCTCCCCCGGCCGCCAGCGCGGCCCGTCCGAGCCGGGCCGCGAGCCGCAGGTCGCGGACGTTCCGCGCGATGTTGCACGCCTCGACGAGCGCGGCGGGGTCGCCGGCCGTCCCGCTGTCGAGCCGCCAGACCGCGACGCGGAGCGGGTCCGCGCCGGTGCGGCCGCCCACCTCGTCGGCCAGGCTCCTGAGCACCTCGCGGGTACGCAGCGTGCCGCACCCGGCCCGGATCACCTCGCCGTAGAGCGGATGCGCGAGCCGTACGGACAGGGGCTCAGGAAAGCGCGGGGGTTCCAGGGGCCGGGCGGGCGGCGGCTCGGGCGAGATCGTGACAAGCTGGCGATCCTCCAGGCGCCGCAGCGTCTCCAGCGGGGCGAGCGCGGTCAGCGCGTCCACGGACAGCGGCTCGCCGTGGGCGACGAGCTCCAGCGCGGCCCGTTCGCCGGGGTCGACGTCGCCGATCCGGCTCTCGATCAGCTCGCGCAGCCGCGTCGTCACCGAGATCTCGCCCGACCAGTGCCACACCCCGCGCCTTTCGGCGAGCGCGCCGCCCGACTCGCCGGCCAGCACCAGCTCGCGCAGGAACAGCGCGTTGCCCTCGCTGGCCCGCCACAGCCGCCGGACCGTGGGCGCCTCGACCTGCCCGCCCAGCGCTCCGGCCAGGACCAGGCCCGCCTCCCGGAGCGTCAGCGGGGCCAGGTCCAGGCGCGGGAGCAGATCGTCCTTCCACAGCGCCGTCACGGCGTCGGGCGCGCGTTCCCCGCTGCGCGTCGTCGCCAGCACGCGTGCCCGGCCGCCGGTCACCAGGTGGTGCACCAGTACGGCCGAGACCGGGTCCAGCAGGTGGGCGTCGTCGACCATGAGCACCAGCCGCTCGCGGTCCAGGGCGTCGGCGGCCCAGCGGATCACGTTGCCGTGCGGCGGCTGGGCGGGCAGCAGGTGCGCCATGGCGCCCAGCGGGAGGTCCGAGGCGGCGGCGGTGGCGAGGATCCAGGTCACGTCGCCGGTGCCGGACAGCGCCTCGGCCGCCAGGCGGCTCTTGCCCGCGCCCGCCGGCCCGG
>NZ_JBSFTC010000704.1:0-1756 GCF_053590415.1 Nonomuraea sp. NPDC003201 | reverse complement strand
GCCACGGGTTCGCGCAGGCCGCACGCCTCGATGTCGCGCAGCCCGCCCGCCGTGGCCGTCATCTCGTCGGCCAGCCGTTCGTCGGCCAGCAGGAACGCCCGCTGCCTGCGTGCGAGGGCGGGCAACGAGGCCAGGAACAGCCCGAGCCCGATCGCGAACGGCGGCAGCACGAGAGCGAGCGCCTGCGGGGCCAGCGTCGCCAGCCCCAGCACCACGCCGGCCACCGTGAACACGAACCCCCTGACGGTCGTGACCACGGCCGCGAAAGCGTCCCTGGCCAGCTCGACCTGGAGCGTCGCCCTGGCCACCGCGGCGCTGTCGCGGCCCGCGCCTCGGTTCAGGGTCCCCTCGACGACGTGCGTCAGAAGGTCGTCCCTGAACGGCTCCGCCACCGCCGCGACGCCCAGCACGACCTGCCGCGCGGCCACCGCCCCGACCAGCCACGCGACGCCGAGCGCGGCCAGCCACGCCAGCCCGGTCGCGGGCTCGGCCCTGGCGAACCCGTCCTCGATGGCGCGGGCGACGGCGTGCCCGATGAGGAACGCGGGCGCCGCCTCCAGCACGGACCAGAACCCGATCACGGCCAGCCGCCGCGGCTCCCGCCCCAGCGCCCGCCAGAACATCGCCCGCGCCGGCCCGCCACCGCCCTTGGTCCGCCCTGCCCGCACCGGCCCGCCGCTCCCCGAAGCCCGCGCAGCCTGCCGCCGTCGGGCGGGGGCCTTCATGGCGTCGCTCCTTGGAAGACGGCCCGGTAGGCCGGGTCCCGCCACAGCACGCCGTGCGGCCCCCGGGCGCGCACCCTCCCGCCCTCCAGCCAGACGACCTGGTCGGCGCGGGCGGCCGTGGCGAGCCGGTGGGCCGCGATCAGCCGGGTACGGCCCCGCCGATCGGTGGTGAGCGCCCGGCCGACCTCGCGCTCCGTCACGGTGTCGAGGCTGGAGGTGGCGTCGTCGAGCACCAGCAACCGCTCCCCCTGCGCGAACGCCCTGGCCAGGCCGATCCGCTGCCGCTCGCCGCCGGACATCGGGGCCTCGCGCAGAGGTGTGCCGTAGCCGAGCGGCAGCCGCCGGACGAACGCGTCCGCGCACGCCGCCTTCGCCGCCTCGACGGCAGCGGGCCCGGCGGCCGTTGTGATGGCCTCCGCCACGGTCTCGCCCACCAGGACCGGGCGTTCGAAGGCGTACCCGATGGCCCTGCGCAGTTCCTCCCGCGACAGCTCCCCCAGCGGGACCCCGTCGAGCAGGACCGTGCCGCGCTCCGGGTCGGTCAGGCGGCCCGCCAGGGCGGCCAGCAGGGACTTGCCCGCGCCGGACCGTCCGACGACGGCGGTCACCGAGCCCCCGGGCAGCGTGAGATCGCCGACGGTCAGGCCGTCCACCGCCACGTCGCGGAACTCGACCGTGCCCGGACCGGGCGGGAGCGTCCGCGTGCCGTGCGCGACAGGGGCGAGTTCGAAGATCTCGGCCACCCGTCCGGCGGCCGCCCGGGCCCGGGCCAGCCCGCCGACGTAGCCCAGGGAGGTGCTCAGGGACGCCCCGAGCACGGCGTAGCGGGCGGCGGCGTACAGCTCTCCGACCGTGAGCCGGCCGGAGGCGAGCATGAACCCCCCGACGATCAGCACCGCCACCTCCAGCAGCGGCACCACGAGCCCCGACTGGACCGCGGCCCCGGCGTTGGCCCGCCACAGCGACATGCCATGGGCCCGCAGCCGGGGCAGCGGCTGCAGGACGCGCCGCGCCTCCTGGGCGGCGGTCCC
>NZ_JBSFTC010000703.1:0-1762 GCF_053590415.1 Nonomuraea sp. NPDC003201 | reverse complement strand
CCCAGGTGGTCGCCACCGGCACCGACATGCCGGCCAACGGCGGGCCGACCGAGGGTGCGGCCGGGCTCGACGACCCGAACGCCACCGAGCCGCCGGCCGGCGACTTCCTGCCGGACGGTGTGGATCCCCCGCAGTCCTACCCGAAGAAGTGCGACACGGCCAAGACCTGGATGTGGTACACGAAGTCGGGCTGCTCGGCCTGGGCCTACCACGGCGGCAGCTGGAAGAAGCCCGACTGGAAGCGGACCGCCAGCGGCTTCAAGGTCAGGGGCATCGTTCACGACCACTGCACGAAGCCGGGAGCGGACCGCCCTGCCGGGTTCGACTTCCGGCCGGCCTGCGACTCCCACGACTACGGGTACGGTCTGATGACCAACCAGAGGATGAAGTACAAGTACTACCTCGACCGCACCGTCTGGCGGAAGCTCGACGTGGACACCCGGTTCTACATCACCCTGAAGGACAAGGTGTGCGGCGGCTACTTCTTCCTGGTGCGGGGCGCCTGCAGGAAGATCGCGGCCGTCTACTACGCGGCGGTCCTGGGCTTCGGCAGGCCCTGAGAACGGCGCCCGCTGAACCCCTTCTCGGGCCGGACCGCGGCATCGCCCGCCGTCCGGCCCGAACCCGGTCGCCGCGGCAAGCGCTCAGGCGAACCGCCAGCGGGTGGCTCCGTGCGGTTCGGCGGTGGCGACGCCGAACGCGACGCGCATCGAGAAGCGATAGAGGTGCCGCGGCGCCGGGCCCGCGCTTGGCGCGCTGAAACGGCGCCGTGATCGCGTCGCCCTCGGCGGTCGCGGGCCGGCCGAGCTCGGCATACAGGGCGGCCACGCGCTCGGCCATGGTGGCGTCGGTGACCCGGTGCGCGGTGCCCTCGAGGTTCAGGTCGATGCACTGCTGAGCACGGCGTGGGCGCGGTCCCACGGCGGCACGTCGTGGTCGTAGCGGTCGAGATTGGTGACCTCGACGGGCGGCTGGTCGGTCATCGGAACCTCCGGACGCGTGTGCGGCATGGGGGCACACAGGTAGACCGGCCGACGGCACTGAACTCATCGCCGCGGGTCACATGGTCGTTCCGCCCGAGACGTCCAGGCGGTGTCCGGTCATGTAACGGCTGTCGTCGCCGGCCAGGAAGGCCACCGCGTCGGCGACGTCCTGCGGCGTGCCCAGCCGGCCCAGCGGCGACTGCGACGACAGCCAGGCCAGGGCCTCGCCGACCAGGCGGCCCTGGTGCATGTCGGTGTCGATGACGCCGGGCGCCACGGTGTTGACCGTGATGCCGCGCGGCCCGAGCTGCTTGGCCAGCGCGGTGGTCAGCACGTCGAGCGCGGCCTTGGACATGGCGTAGCCGATCGCCCGCGGCATGGCCGCGCCTCGCGTCAGCATCGTGCCGATGGTGATGATCCGGCCGCCGTCCCGCAGCCGCGGCAGGGCGAGCCGGGTGATGAAGAACGGCGCGGTCGTGTTGACCGCGAACAGCCGCTCGAAGCCGTCCCTGGTCACGCCGTCGATCTCGCCCTGGTCGCCGAGGATGCCCGCGTTGTTGACCAGGATGTCCAGGCCGTCGGCGTGGGCGTCGAAACCGGCCCACAGCGCTTCGGCGTCGCCCGGCACGCCCAGCTCGGCCCGTACGGCGAACGCCTGCCCTCCGGCCGCCTCGATGGCCGCGACCGTCTCCTTGGCGGCCGCCTCGTTGCTGCCGTGCTGCGATACGGCGTGCAGCCCAAGAACGCCAAGTCGGGCATGGTCCCCGGCCAGTGCAGGT
>NZ_JBSFTC010000702.1:0-1794 GCF_053590415.1 Nonomuraea sp. NPDC003201 | reverse complement strand
CTCGAGAGCTCTTCAAAGCCCTCACCAGCCCAAACGCCGCTAACAACGAGGTTCCCGTTGCTGCTTGACAAACATAGGAGCATCGGAGCGGTTCACGGGCCTCAGTCCAGGTGGCCTGATTCCACGGCACATCGATCGCCCACAGAAACCTTCTCTGCACCTTGTCAAGCTGGGCTCGTCTACGTCGCCGCCGTGGTAGTTGTGCGACGATCCCAAGATGCTGCGCAGCCTTGAGATCAAAGCCACCCTGTCTGAGCTTGAGGACGCCCATCGTGACCACGTGTTCTGGGAGCCCACGATTGAACTGAGCTTGGATTGCTTCATCTGTGAGCGGATGGGCCGGACGACCGCGTTGAAGTTGGGGGATGAGCGGGCCGTCTGCAGCAGCAGGAGGGACTACAAGCACTTTGCTGCGGCGCGGATCTCGGCGTTCGACGTGACAAGCCAGGACGCTCTGTTGGTTTTGAGGGCCGTGATCGACTTCTGGTGGGTGCCGTTCCAGGATGCCAAGCGGGGTGGGAATGCGACGCCTCTGAGCAGGTGGGTCCGGCTGCACTACGGCTGTCACTGCCCCCATCAGGAGGCCTCGGGCAAGGGATCAATTCAGACGAACGTACGTCGTCCTTGGAGTCCACAGTGCGGCGAATGCAAGACGGAGATCGCGGTCGATGCCGAGGTTCCCTCGATCCGGCTCTTGGTCTGAGTCCCAGATCGGACGGTATGCGGGCATGATGACCGCGACCCGGTGAGGGCATGTCCAGATCCGCCTGTCGTGCGATGACGACGTCCGGCGCCGATGAGTCCATGGCGATCCCTCCTCGATAGGGTCGTGCCGTGACCGGGAGGAAAGGCCGATGGGCGAAGGCTGACCAGGACGGCGGCATCGAGGACGCGACCCTGCTCATCTTGGAGTGGCTCGCCGAGCAGGGCATCAATGCGATGCTCAGGGTTGATGCCGAGAGGCAGGCGGAGGGTCGGCATTCCTGGACTTTCGCGGCGAGCGGCGGCCCGCTGGAGGTGGGCATGCGTGCCGACGGCGCCAGCGCCGCGCTGTGTCTGTCGACGGCAGTCGCCCGGCTGCGCGAGCTCGGCGTGGTCGTGCGTTTTTGATCACGATCACGTGTGCTTCCTGGGTGCGGGCATCGGCGCGGCTGATCGGGCATATCCACACGCCGTATCTGCGCATCAGGCTTGCGTGGTGAGCTCGAATTTCACGGCGGATCGAAGGCGTCGACTGCCGCATGGCGAGATGCGGGAACATCGGGGGAACATGATCTTTTAGTGATCATTAGCGTCACGCAGCAGGTCTGCCCAGGACTCGGCCGATCCGCGGTAGCCGTCGCTCAGCGCGACGAGTTCCTTGCGGCAGTTGTCGATCTCACAGCTCGAATACAGCGGCGAAGCGCCGTCTGCGGTCTGATCCATGAGTATCGCAGTGCAGCTTGACAACGCGCGAAACCGCAGGCCAGCGCTATGAGCGAGATTTGGCACCGGACGGGAGGTTGAGAACACCCTCTAACAGCTGAGCCGGGCGGGGTGGTATCGGCGGGCCTGCCTAAGTGGTCTTGCCCCTAAGTTCTTCGGGGTCAGTGGCTGAGGTAGAGATCGCAGGCGCAGTCGAGGGCTTCTTGGGGCGTGCCAGCTGACATGCCAGTGGGCAGGATCTGGTTCTCGTACGTGCCACTGCTGGCGAGGTAGAGCCCGAATCCCCAGATGGAGGCCGATCCGCCGTAGCGGAGCCGGATGAGGGGCAGGTGGTGACCGTCGGCCGGTTCGCCTTCGACGTAGGCGAAC
>NZ_JBSFTC010000701.1:0-1816 GCF_053590415.1 Nonomuraea sp. NPDC003201 | reverse complement strand
CGCGTGGCCCCCCTGGCCGCCGAGGAGGCCCGCGACCTGCTGGAGCTGCGCCGCTCCCTCGACCCGCTGGCGATCGGGCTGGCGGCCGAACGGCGCACCAAGGCCGACATCGCCGCCATGCGCGCCGCGCACGAGGGCCTCAAGCCGCTGCCCGGCAACCCTGACTACGAGCAGTTCGTGGCCCACCGCAAGTTCCACGCCGCCCTCTACGCGGCCTCCCACAACGATCTGCTCATCCAGACCCTCGACGGCCTGTGGGACAAGGCCGACCGTTACCGCCGCCTCGCCCTGGAGGTCGAACGCGGCCAGGCCGCCCGCGACCGCAAGGCCGCCGAGCACGAGGCCCTGCTGGAGTACGTCATCGCGGGCGACGCGGAGTCGGCCGCCGAGGTGATGCGCGAGCACATCGACACCAGCCTCGGCGCCCAGGCCGCCTGGCGCCTGCGCAAGCAACCCGCCGAACCTTCTTGATACGGACGACGGCCGGGCTCGGCGCGAACCGCCGGGCGGGCGCCGGGCAGCGTCAGGAGGCTCCGGGCCGGGGGTGCGCCTGCTGCTGTGGCGCCGTCCAGCTGGTGAGGAGCTGGAGGGCCTGGGCGGTCGCCGAGCCCGGTTCGACGTTGTAGACGCACAGGGTCTGGTCGACGTCGCCGGGTGCCTGGAAGGACTCGTAGGAGAAGTGGAGGTCTCCGACGAGGGGGTGGTGGTAGGTCTTGGCGCCGTGGGTGCGGCGCAGCACGCGGTGGTCGTTCCACCAGGTGGAGAACTCTGGCGACTTCAGGGTGAGCTCCCCGACGAGGTCGGCGAGCTGGCGGTCGTTGGGGTAGCGGCCGGCCTCCAGGCGCAGGACGGCGACGGTCTCGGCGGCGATCCGCTCCCAGTCGCCGACCCTTTCGCGGGCCTCGGGGTCCAGCAGGTAGTAGCGGGCCAGGTTCCGCCGGGGCGCGGGCAGGGCGTCGAAGTCGGTCAGCACCTCGCGGGCGAGGCGGTTGGAGGCCAGGACGTCGGTGCGGCGACCCAGGATGAAGGCGGGCACGTGGTCGAGGGTGTGCAGCATCAGGTGCAGGCCCGGCCTGACCCGCTGCGGGCTGACCGGAGCCCGGCGCGCGTCGGCGGGGCGGACCAGCAGGTTGGTGAGGTGCTCGCGCTCGGAGGGGTTGAGCCGCAGGGCCCGGGCGAGGGCCTCGACGACCTCGGGTGACGGGGAGCCGCCACGGCCCTGCTCGAGCCGGGTGTAGTACTCGGTGCTGACCCCGGCCAGGCGGGCCACCTCGTCGCGGCGCAGCCCGGGCACCCGGCGGGTGCGCCCGTCGAAGGGCAGCCCGGCCTCCTCGGGAGTGATCCCGGCGCGCCGTGAGCGCAGGAAGCCGGCGATCTCGCTGCTTCGGTCCATGTCTCCAGTGTGGCCAAGCCGGGCACGACCGGTCCTCACCAGGGTGGCCCTGACAGTACCAGTTTCGCGGAGACCTGCCTGGTGGGGGCCCATTTTGACGGCCTGCGAGGGCCCGGCGGGTGGTGTCCTGATGGAGGAGCTTGCGGCGATACGAGCCGCGGCCACCGGCTCACTTCACCCACCTTGGAAGGTACACACCATGACCACGCAGACTTCCGCCCGTCCCCTCACCGGCCGCGTCGCGGTCGTCACCGGCGCCTCCAGCGGCATCGGCGAAGCCGCGGCCGAGCACCTGGCCGAGCTGGGCGCCCGCGTCGTCGTCCTGGCGCGGCGCGCCGAGCGGCTGGCCGACCTGGTCGCCCGGATCGAGAAGAACGGCGGCCGGGCGCTGGCCCTGGCCGTCGACGTCACCGACGCGGCGGC
>NZ_JBSFTC010000700.1:0-1821 GCF_053590415.1 Nonomuraea sp. NPDC003201 | reverse complement strand
GCCTGTCCGGCGCGGAGCGGGTCGAGCGGGCGCACCTGCGCACGCGCGGCGAGGCCGACCGCACGGTGCCCGCCGACTCGGTCATCGCCGCGCTCGGGTTCATCAGCGACCTGGGTCCGCTCGCCGGCTGGGGGCTGTCGCTGCGCGGCAGGTCCGTCCTGGTCGACCGGCGCATGCGTACGGGCCTGCCCCGGGTGTACGCGGCCGGCGACCTCGCCGAGTACGACGGCAAGGTCCGCCTCATGTCGGTGGGCTTCGGCGAGGTCGCCACCGCGGTGAACAACGCCGCCGTCGAACTGGACCCCGAGCTGTCCCTCTTCCCGGGGCACTCCACGGAAAGCGTCTGAGCACAGGAGAGATTCATGAGCTACGTCATCGGCCCCGCGTGCGTCGACGTCAACGACCGTGCGTGCGTGGACGTGTGTCCCGTCGACTGCATCTACGTCGGCGACCGCAAGAGCTACATCAACCCCGCCGAGTGCATCGACTGCGGGGCGTGCGAGCCGGAGTGCCCGGTGGACGCGATCTTCGTCGACCGCGCCGCCCGGGGCGACGAGACGCGCACGCTCTTCCTCGACGACGCCAAGGCGTTCTTCGCCGAGGTGCTGCCCGGCCGCGACGCGCCCCTCGGCACCCCGGGAGGCGCCCGCAAGGTCGGCGACCTCAACGCCGACACCGCGCTGGTGACCGGGCTGGTAACCGGTTACGGCGCCTGATCAGCGGCCGGTGAACCGCGGAGGGCGCTTGTCCAGGAACGCCTGGAGCCCCTCCGCGGCGTCCTGGGTGTGGATCAGCTCCAGGACCGCCTGCCACTCCAGCTCCAGCGCTTCGTCGAGAGGCAGGTCGTATCCGGCCTCCACGACGCGCTTGAGCAGGCCGATCGTCGTGGTCGGCCGGGCCGCCAGGTCCTCGGCGTGCCCGGCCACCACGCGGTCGAAGTCGTCGTCGTCCGCCACCACGTCCACCAGCCCCAGGTCGAGGGCCTCGGCGGCGGGCAGGCGGGCGCCGCCGATCATCAGGCGCTTGGCGCGATGCGGGCCGAGCAGGCGCGGCAGCCGCTGGCTGCCGCCCGCTCCGGGGAAGAGGCCCAGGCTCGTCTCGGGGAAGCCGATGGTCGCCGAAGCCGCCAGGATGCGCAGGTCGCAGGCGAGCGACAGCTCCGCGCCGCCGCCCAGCGCGTGGCCGTTCATCGCCGCGATCACCGGCTTGGGCGCGCGTTCGAGCAGGCGCTGGACCTCGACCCAGCGGCGCATCTTGACGTGGTTGGCCACGGACAGGTCGCGCATCACGGCGATGTCGGCCCCCGCGACGAAGAAGCGGCCGGTCCCGCGGATGACGAGGCAGCGGACCGAGGTGTCCTCGGCCAGCGGGGGGATCACCTCCAGGAACTCCTCGATCAACGCCGGGTCGACGGCGTTGGCGGGGGGCCGGTCGATGACGATCGTCGCCGTCCCCCCATCCCTCCGTACATCCAGATATTTCGTCATCTGCGCTCCTATTCCAGTGCGCCGGCGTCACGCAGCCGGGCGAGCTCTTCGTCGTCCAGATCGAGCAGGTCCTTCAGCACGCGGTCGGTGTGCTCGCCCAGCAGCGGGGCGGGCGCCGCCAGCGCTCCGGGGGTGCCGGACATGCGCACCACGATGCCCTCGTGCCGTACCGGGCCGATGAGCGGGTGCTCCAGCACCGGGTAGAAGCCGCGCGCGGCCAGGTGCTCGTCCGCCTCCACCAGGTCCCGGCCGGTCGCGACCGTGGCAGGGGCACTGGCGGCCGCCACGGTCATGGTGTTCGCCCTGCCCGCGGCCGGCGTGGCGGCGATGACGG
>NZ_JBSFTC010000699.1:0-1836 GCF_053590415.1 Nonomuraea sp. NPDC003201 | reverse complement strand
GCCGCGTTCGCCACGGAGCCGGTCAACGCCTCCGGCGACGTGGTGCTGTCGGTGGGCGCGCTGCGCGAGGACGGGCTCGGCCGGGCCTGCTTCAGCAACCACGGCGACTGGGTCACGGTGTACGCGCCGGGCGAGCGCCTGGTCAACGCCTTCACCTCCGGCCCCTACCAGTACGGCTACCCGCACCGCACCACCTGCCGCTTCGCCGACCCGGCCCACTACCCCGGCTGCACCTGCATGGCCACGCTGCAGGAGGGCGACAAGGCCACTTTCACCGGCCTGGCGGCCTGGAGCGGCACGTCGTTCGCCACGCCGATCGTGGCCGGGATGATCGCGGCCCGCATGGCGCAGGAGCAGGTGTCCGCGCGGGAGGCCGCGGCGCAGCTTCTCGCGGGGCGGCTGGCCGTACCGGATCTGAGCGGTTTCCTCCGATGATGGCGAGTTACCCGCCCGGCGGCGGTATGCGAAATATATTGGGCTTCCCGCCCAGATATAGGGAGCCGCCGCAGTGGACGACACCGCAACCCTGGTCGCGGCTGCCGCGGACGGCGACGCTGGGGCGTGGAAGGAGCTCTACCAGCGCTACAGCGGGCTGGTGTGGGCCGTGGCGCGAGGCTACCTCGTGAACGACTCCGACGCCCAGGACGTGTGCCAGACGACGTGGTACCGCTTCGCCGAGCACCTGACCAGGCTCCGGGAGCCCGAGCGGGCCGGCTCCTGGCTGGCCAGCACCGCCAGGCACGAGGCGCTGCGGGTCCTGCGCACCAGCGGCAGGGCCCTGCCGGTGGGCGACCTGGAGCTGATGGGCCTCGACGCCGACGATCGCTCGCCCGAGTTCCTGCTGCTGGAGGCCGAGGAGGCGAACGAGCAGGCCGAGCGCGAGCAGGAGCTGTGGAGCGCGTTCGAGGAGCTGCCGGAGCGCTGCAGGCGGCTGCTGCGCGTCCTCATCGCCGAGCCGCGGCCGAGCTATCAGGAGATCGCGGACGGGCTGGACATGCCGGTCGGCAGCATCGGCCCGAACAGGGGGCGCTGCCTCAAGCGGCTGGCCGCCCTGATGAACCGGCGCGGCGTGAACGGCATCAGGGGGTGAACGGCGTGGACGACGCGATGGGCGACGCGATGGATGACGGGGACCTGGAGCTGGAGGAACGGCTGCGGGCGGCGGCCGAGCGGCTCGACCCGGTCCCGGCGGGGCTGTTCGAGGAGGCGATGCTGGCCTACGCGCTCAGGTCCCTGGACGCGGAGCTGGCCGAGCTGACGTTCGACTCGTGGGAGGAGCTGTCGGCCACCCGGGTGCGCGGCGGGGGGCGGGCGCGGTTGCTGTCGTTCGCCGCCGGGGAGGTCGTCGTGGAGCTGGAGGTGACCGGCCGGCGGCTGGTGGGGCGGGTGTCGGGCGGCACACCCGCCGAGATCGTGGTGCAGCGGCGGGACGGTGGCACGCCGGTGCGCGCGGACGAGCTGGGCCGGTTCACCACGGGCGAGCTCGCGCCCGGCCCGCTGAGGCTGCGGGTCAGCCCTGACTGCGGCGGCCCGGTGGTGACCACCTGGATCCTCATCTGACGCATTCCCGGAGGGCGGGCGGCGGGCCCTGATACACCTCAGGGCCGGGCGCCGACCCGGGTCCAGGCGGCGGTGGCGTCGTCGTGCCGTTTCCCGTACACGGGCCCGCGGTCCCGCTCCAGCTCCCTGACCGCCGCGATCACCGCTTCGGGCCCCTGCCCGTCCAGCGCAGTCACGAGGTCGCGCCAGCTCCACCCGTACCAGTCGACGAGCCGCGACACCCCGTCGGTGAGCGCGCCCACGCCGCGCGCGTCGGCCACGACGCCGCACAGCCCC
>NZ_JBSFTC010000698.1:0-1844 GCF_053590415.1 Nonomuraea sp. NPDC003201 | reverse complement strand
GCGCGAGACCCGGATCCGCTCCTCGCCGACGGCGGTCGCGGCCAGCTCGGTACGGGCGGCGTCCAGCTCGTTCAGCAGCCGCGCCCAGGCCGAGCCCGACGCCGACCCCCAGCGCGACGCTCACGACGGCCGAGGTCTTCGAGAGGGTCGGGCCGTCGGTGGTGGTCATCCAGGCCGGGAAGTCGCTCGGAACCGGGGTGATCGCGGCCGAGGACGGGACGATCCTGACCGCGCACCACGTCATCAAGGGCACGAAGGACGTCAACCTGACGTTCGCCGACGGCACCAAGGCGAAGGCCGCGGTCGTGTCGTCGAACCCCAAGCGCGACGTCGCGGCCCTCAAGCCCGCGAAGCTGCCGGAGATCGTCGTCCCGGCGACGCTCGGCGGCGCCGTGGCCGTGGGTGCGCCCGTCGTGGCGATCGGCAACCCGCTCGGCCTGACCTACAGCGTCTCCACCGGCGTCGTGTCGGGCCTGAACCGGACCACCGAAGAAGGCGACCGCGACCTGGGCGGGCTCATCCAGTTCGACGCCTCCGTCAACCCGGGCAGCTCCGGCGGTCCGCTCCTGGACGCTCGCGGGCTGGTCATCGGGATCGTGGTCTCGATCGCCGACCCGGGCGGCGACGAGGCGTTCGCCGGCATCGCGTTCGCGGTGCCGATCGGCGTGGCCCTGGGTGGCGGCGACGGTGACGGACCGCTGGGCGAAGGACCCCAGATCTGACCGGACACATCTCGAGAAGGAAGACGATGACCTCGACCAAGTCCCCCGAGTCGGCTCATCCGCTCGAACAGGTGCTGTTCGAGGTCAAACGCACGATCGTCGGGCAGGACGTGCTGCTGGAGCGCATGGCCGTCGCGCTGATCGCCGACGGCCACCTGCTCGTCGAGGGCGTGCCGGGCCTGGCCAAGACGCTCGCGGTGAGGTCGCTGGCCGCCGCGATCGCCGGGAGTTTCCAGCGCGTCCAGTTCACCCCCGACCTGGTGCCCGCCGACCTCGTGGGCACGCGGGTCTACCACCAGCACTCCGGGGAGTTCAGGACCGAGCTCGGCCCGGTGTTCGCGAACCTGCTGCTGGCCGACGAGATCAACCGCGCCCCCGCCAAGGTGCAGAGCGCCCTGCTGGAGGTGATGCAGGAACATCAGGTGACGATCGGCCGTGAGACGTTCCGGGTGCCCGAGCCGTTCCTGGTCATGGCGACGGAGAACCCGATCGAGTCGGAGGGCACCTACCCGCTGCCAGAAGCGCAGGTCGACCGGTTCATGATGAAGGTGGTCGTCGACTATCCGACGCAGTCCGAGGAGCAGGCGATCGTCGAACGCGCGCTGCGTCCGCCGGACCCGCCGCAGGCGATGGTGACGGCCGAGGATCTGATCGCGATGCGGGCCCGCGCTCAGCAGGTGTACGTCGATCCGGCGATCGTCGACTACGCGGTCCGGCTGGTCGCCGTGACGCGTTCGCCCGCGACGGCCGGGCTCGGCGAGCTGGAACGGTACGTCACCTACGGGGCGAGCCCGCGGGCGTCGATCGCGCTGGTCACGGGTGCCCGGGCGCTGGCGTTCCTGCGCGGCCGCGACTACGTCCTGCCGCACGACCTGTCCGAGCTCGCGCTCGACGTGCTGCGCCACCGCCTCGTGCTGTCGTACGAGGCCCTCGCGGACGACGTCGACGCCGACACGATCGTCACCAGGGTGCTCGGGGCCGTCCGGGCACCCGACGTCGTCCTGCAGAACCGCTGACCCGCCATGGCCGCCGCCCCTTCCGTTGTCCATGATCTCCAGGGTGGCGTGTCCGGCCTCCACCGACACCATGAGCACGCACCGGGTGGCCCGCGCGTGCCGCACG
>NZ_JBSFTC010000697.1:0-1851 GCF_053590415.1 Nonomuraea sp. NPDC003201 | reverse complement strand
CCTTCGCCGACGCCGCCGAGTACGACCTCGCGCACGCCGCGTCGGTCCGCGCGGCCCAGTGCCTGCTCACCACCGCGCAACGCCGGGGCGGCCAGGACCTCAAAGCCGTCGCCCGCGCCGGGCTGGGCGGCGCCGACGACGTCCTGCTGCGCAACGCCGCCACCGACTACTGGGCCGATCCGCCGACCCCGCTGCACGCCGCCTTCGGCAAGGACGAGGAGCGGACCGGCGCCAAGCTGGACGAGCTCAACGACCGGCACTACGTCTGGGAGGGGTCGCTCGCCGTCCCGCCCCCGAAGGGTTACACGGACGTCCAGTTCCAGCGGATCGACCAGAAGGACAACCCGTTCACCAAGGCGGGTCTGCTCACCTGGATCTCCAACCAGTACTGGCAGCACGAGGACGACTTCTACGCCGACCAGACCCCACGGGCCGCCAAGGAGTCCGTGGACGCGGTCAACAAGGTCGCCGAGGAGCGGTACCCCGCCGGCGGCGACGACGAGGAGGGGCGGCAGGCGTGGAAGGACCTGACCGCCGACCACCCCATGTACGCCGACGACGCGCGGGCGTTCCTGGAGCGGGGCGGGTTCGCGGAGAGCGCGCCCGATCCGGACAGCATGGAGTTCCGGGTCGACGTCGAGAACCTCAAGGCCCGCTACGCCTCCTGCACCACCGCCAACCCGCCGGACCCGCACGAGGTGCTGAAGGCCGAGTTCGCCACGGCGTCGGCGGAGTGGCAGCAGGAGGTCGACGGCCAGCGCGCCCAGCGTGACACCATCCTCAACGAGGAGGCCGGGGCCGCCGCCGACCTCCAGGTCGCCTCCCAAGCGCTGGGTGAGGCGCTGGGCCAGTCGATCATCGCCAGCCGGCTGACCGAATGGCAGGCGTACTGGCTCAAGCAGTCGCCGGACGACCTGTCCTACCCGAGCGCGGCGCAGTTCGCCAAGGTCAAGACCGACATCGTCAAGGCGCAGGCGATGGCGCTGGGCCGGGTGTTCGTCGCCTCGCGGGCCGCGCAGTCGGTCCAGCGGCACGCCGCCGCCGCCGTGACCGCTCAGCAGGCCGCGTACGCGATCGCCGACGCCGCCGGGCTGCCACGGGGGCGCGGCCTGCTCTACGGACAGCAGGCCGTCCAGGTGGCCCGCGCCTCGGCCGCCGCCACGCAGGCCGTTTCCAAGGCGACCGAGACCGCGGGCAACGCCACCCGGGCGTCGGCCGCGGACAGCAAGACGCTGATGGCGCTGGCCGAGACGCAGGCGCACGCCTCGCGGGCGGAGTTCCGGCGGATGGCCGCCGAGGAGGCCGCCGCGCAGGCCAAGGCCGCCGCCGACGGCGCCGCCGCGCAGGCGGCTCTCGCGGCCGAGAACGCGGCCAAGGCCAAGAACGCCCAGGCCAGGGCCGAGGCCGCCGAGCAGACGGCGAAGGCGGCGGCCGACGACGCCCGCGCCAAGCGGGAGATCGCCGAGTCCGAGCGCGACAACGCGGAGCGGCAGAAGAACATCGCCGCCGAGCAGCGCGCCAACGCCGCCGCCGCGGAACAGCGGGCCCAGTCCGAACGGCAGACGGCCGCCAACGCGCTGAGCGCCGCCCAGGGCGCCGGCGCCACGGCGGCCGACAAGAAGGAAGTGGCGCTGGAGGCCGAGCGTAAGGCGGCCGCGGCCCGTACCACCGCTCTGGAGGCCGAGAGCACCCGGGACACCCTGCAGGCCAAGGCCTCCGCCCGCGAGGCGTACGCCGCGGCCGCCGAGGGCACCGATGCCGCCGAGGGGGCCAGGACCGCCGCCACCCAGGCGCGTTCCGCGGCCGACCGGGCGACCACCGCCGCGACCAACGCCCGCGCCGCCGCCGACC
>NZ_JBSFTC010000696.1:0-1854 GCF_053590415.1 Nonomuraea sp. NPDC003201 | reverse complement strand
CCCGGCTCGACCCGGTGCCCCCGCAGCTTGACCTGGCCGTCCCCGCGCCCCAGGAACTCCAGCGTGCCGTCGGCCAGCCACCGCACCCGGTCGCCCGTCCGGTACCACCCGTCCGGGAACGCCTCCGGCGGCTCGCCCGGCGAGCGCAGGTAGCCGAGGGCCACCCCGGCGCCGCCGATGACCAGCTCCCCGGGGACGCCGATGGGCGCGGTCGAGCCGGAGCGGTCGAGCACCCGTACCGTGGTGTTCGCGAGCGGCCGCCCGATGCTCACCCGGTCGGGGGAGGGCGGCACCTCCCAGGCGGTGGACCAGATCGTGGTCTCGGTCGGCCCGTACATGTTGAGCAGCCGCCCCACCCGCCTGCGCAGCCGCCTGGCCAGCGCGAGCGGCAACGCCTCGCCCCCGGCCAGCGCCACCAGCCCCGACGGGTCCAGCCCGGCGGACAGCAGCATGCTCCACCCGGACGGCGTGGCCTGCACGTGGGTGACCCCGGACGCGCCGATCAGCCGGGCCAGCGCCACCCCGTCGCGCACGGCGTCGTCGCCGGCCAGCACCAGCCGCCCGCCCGTCACCAGCGGCAGGTACAGCTCCAGACCGGCGATGTCGAACGACAGCGCCGTGCTGCCCAGCCACACGTCCTCCGGGCGGGAGCCGAGCAGCCGTTCCATCGCGGCCAGCAGGTTGACCAGCGCGGAGTGCGGCACCGCCACCCCCTTGGGCGTGCCGGTGGAGCCCGAGGTGTGCAGCACGTACGCGGGGGCACCGGCCGCCGCCTGTGATGGGGGGAAGGACGCCTGGGGGGCGGGCTCGATCCGTTCGACGTGCCCGGGCAGGGGTGCCGACGGGCCGGCCAGCGCGACCCGCACGCCCGCCTGCGCGAGCATGGCCGCGACACGCCCGGCGGGCAACGCCGGGTCCACCGGCAGGTACGCGGCCCCCGCCATCATGACGCCCAGCAGCGTCCCCGGCAGCTCGGCCGAGCGCGGCAGGCACACCGCCACCACGGACCCCGGCCCCGCCCCGCGCGCACGCAGCCCCGCCGCGACCAGCCGGGCCCGGGCGGCCACCTCGGCATAGGTGTGCGCCTCCCCCGAGCACTCCACCGCCACGGCGTCCGGCCGCAGCTCCGCCTGCCGCAGGAACAGGTCCACGACCGTGCCGGACGGGACATCGGCCGCGGTGTCGTTCCAGGAGTCCAGCAGCCCGTGTTCCTCGGGCGGCAGCACCTCCAGCTCGGACACCCGCGCGCCGGGAGTGCGGACGACCGAGCCCAGCAGCGTGAGGAACCGCGCCGCCAGCCGCTCCACCGTGCCCCGCGAGAACAGCTCGGCGCTGTGGACGAACGCGCCGCGCAGCCCGCCGCCGTCCGGCCACAGGTCCACGCGCAGGTCCACCATCGCGGGCGGCGTCCCGTGCGGGAACGGCTCGCTCGTCAGCCCGGCGAACGTGGCGGCCTCGCCGTACCCGACCGCCGCGTTGTGCAGCCCGAACATGGTCTGGAACAGCGGCGTGCGGCTGAGGTCGCGTTCGATGTCGAGCGCCGACAGCACCCGCTCGACGGGCGTCTCGCCGTGCGCCATCGCCTCCAGCACGGTCCGGCGGGTGCGCCGCAGCAGCTCCGTGAACGCCGGATCGCCCGACAGGTCGCCCCGCAGCACCAGCGTCGAGGCGAACAGCCCGACCATCGGCTCCAGCTCCGGCCGGTTCCGCCCGGCCGTGGGCGTGCCGACCACGATGTCGTCCTGCCCGGTGTGGCGGGCCAGCAGCGCCTGGTACGCGGCCAGCAGCACCATGAACAGCGTGCACCGCTCCGCGCTGGTGGCCGCGCTGGCGCGGCTCGCCCGGGCGGAGCGG
>NZ_JBSFTC010000694.1:0-1890 GCF_053590415.1 Nonomuraea sp. NPDC003201 | reverse complement strand
CCACGTCGAGCACCCGCGCGGGCGCCGGCGGCAGGACGCGGCGCAGCACGTCACGCGTGCGCCAGTACTCCAGCCGGTTGCGCCCCCGCCGCAGCCTGGTCAGCTCGCCGCCCTGCTCGTAGTAGCCGAGCACCTCGGGATCCATGATCATGCGAGCCGATGCTACCCACGGGAGCCGTTCGGGTTCGAGGCAATAAAGCTCCCTGGCTCTGGGTGTACTGGTGGTCGCTTGGCGCGGTCGTTACCATGACCTCGGGGACTGAATGATCGTCGAACGGCGGGGCGAGCGATGACACGGTTCGTGGCGGCGGTGAAGCAGGTCGCCCCATGGGCTGCGCAGAACGCCGACGGGGCCATCGCGCTGGTGCTCGCGATCGTGATCGGCGTCGTGGGCGTCATGCCCAACGAGATCGTGCCCGACGAGGTGCAGTCCCAGCTGGTCAACGCCGCGACCCTGGTCATCATGGCGCTGGTGGCCACCGCGCTGCTGCGCGACCGCGCGCGCCAGGCCCCGGTCGAGGAGACGATCACCTCGGGCGCGCTGGCCGAGCTGCCCGCGCGCCTGGCCCGCCTGCAGGAGATCGAGTCGCTGGTCGGCAGCACCCGCAAGGCCCTCGACGCGCTCCAGCTCGTACGGGTGCTGGGCAGCAGCCAGGAGATCGCCCAGTCGCACGCGGAGGCGCGCAAGGACACCCACCGGTGGAGCTTCAAGGGCGGCACCGGCACCTACCTGCGCGCGGTCACCCTGCCCGAGTGCGTCGCGGCGGCCCGCAGGGACAAGCGCCACCTCACGGTCAGGGTCGAGGTGATCGACCCGTCCAACCTGGAGGTGTGCGAGACGTACGCCCACTACCGCCGCTCGCTGTCGGACGCCCCCGACGGCACCGGCGAGACGTGGACGACCGACCGGGCCAGGAAGGAGTCGTACGCGACGATCCTGGCCGCCTTCTGGCACCGCCAGCGCTACGGCCTGCTCGACATCGCGGTGGGCCTGTCCTCGACGATGACCACGTTCCGCTGGGACGTGTCGGCCACCCGCCTGATCATGACGGTCGAGGACCCCAACAAGGCGATGACCGCGCTGGCCGGCACGTTCTACTACGAGAACTGCGACACCGAGCTGCGGCTCAGCTTCGAGCAGGCGCGGCGGGTGCCGCTGGAGATGTACAAGAAGGTGCCGTTAAGCGACGAGCCCACCATCGAGGAGGTTCAGGAGCTGTTCGAACGCGTCGGGATCCCGCTGCCCAAGGCGTACAACGGCCGTGACGTCGTCGACATCGCCCGCAAGGCGTTGCGGGCGATGGACCCCTACGGTGAGCCGCATGATCGAGCTGGTGCATGATGAGCCATCACGGCGTCCACCAGCGGGTCATCGGGGGCGCGGCCAGGGCCTGGGCGCTGGAGACGCTCTCGTCCGGCGGCCTGACGGCGGTGCGTCACCCGCTCGGGTTCGTGTGCCTGCCGCTGGAGCGCGACGGCGGCGAAGGGGTGTGCCTCCACCTGTGGTCCGACTCGTTCGCGCACGCCGAGAGCACCACCTCGCAGATCCACTGCCACAGCTGGGATCTGGTCAGCCACGTCCTCTACGGCCAGGTGCGCAACGTGCACGCGGTGGTCACCGACGCCGGCCGGGACGCCACGCACCGGGTCTTCGAGGTGGTCAGCGGGGCCGACGGCGACCGCATCTCGCCCACGGGGCGCACCGTGCGGCACGCGACGGGCCTGGTGGAGGTGTTCGGCCCCGGCGACACGTACACGCTGGCCGCCGACCGCTTCCACAGCAGCGTCGTGCCGGAGGGCGGCGAGGCGGCCACGATCGCGCTGGGGCGGGGCCGGGCCGGCTGACGCGACCTGTCGCTCGGCCGGCTGGGCGGAGGGGCGCACCTGGTG
>NZ_JBSFTC010000693.1:0-1894 GCF_053590415.1 Nonomuraea sp. NPDC003201 | reverse complement strand
AGGACCACACGGCCGGCCAGGATGACGCGCTGCTGGACATCTACCGCAAGCTGCGGCCGGGTGAGCCGCCGACCAAGGAGTCGGCGCAGACCCTGCTGGAGAACCTCTATTTCAACCCCAAGCGGTACGACCTGGCCAAGGTCGGTCGTTACAAGATCAACAAGAAGCTCGGGGTCGACTCGGAGATCTCGCAGGGCACCCTGACCGAGGACGACATCGTCGCCACGATCGAGTACATCGTCCGCCTGCACGCGGGCGAGGAGTCGATGCCGGGTGCCAACGACCGCGAGATCATCGTCGAGGTCGACGACATCGACCACTTCGGCAACCGTCGTCTGCGCAGTGTCGGCGAGCTCATCCAGAACCAGGTCCGCCTGGGCCTGGCCCGTATGGAGCGCGTCGTTCGCGAGCGTATGACCACGCAGGACGTCGAGGCGATCACGCCGCAGACCCTGATCAACATCCGCCCGGTCGTGGCGTCGATCAAGGAGTTCTTCGGCACCTCGCAGCTGTCGCAGTTCATGGACCAGACCAACCCGCTGGCCGGCCTGACGCACAAGCGGCGTCTGTCCGCGCTGGGCCCCGGTGGTCTGTCCCGTGAGCGGGCCGGCTTCGAGGTCCGTGACGTGCACCCGTCCCACTACGGCCGGATGTGCCCGATCGAGACCCCTGAAGGCCCCAACATCGGCCTCATCGGCTCGCTGGCCTCCTACGGCCGGATCAACGCCTTCGGGTTCGTCGAGACGCCCTACCGCAAGGTCGTCGACGGCAAGGTCACCGAGCAGATCGATTACCTGACCGCCGACGAGGAAGACCGCTACGTCAAGGCGCAGGCCAACACGGTGATCAACGCCGACGGGTCCTTCGCCGAGCCTCGCGTCCTGGTCCGCACCAAGGGCGGTGAGACCGAGCTCATGCGGGCCGAGGAGGTCGACTACATCGACGTGTCGCCGCGCCAGATGGTGTCGGTGGCCACCGCGATGATCCCCTTCCTCGAGCACGACGACGCCAACCGCGCGCTCATGGGCTCCAACATGCAGAGGCAGTCCGTGCCGCTGCTGAAGAGCGAGTCGCCGCTGGTCGGCACCGGCATGGAATACCGTGCCGCGACCGACGCCGGCGACGTCATCAACGCCGAGAAGGCCGGTGTGGTCGAGGAGGTCTCCGCCGACTACATCACCGTCATGAACGACGACGGCACGCGCACCACCTACCGTGTCGCCAAGTTCAAGCGCTCCAACCAGGGCACCTCGTTCAACCAGAAGCCCATCGTCGCCGAGGGCGACCGGGTTGAGGTCAACCAGGTCATCGCCGACGGCCCCTGCACCGACAAGGGCGAGATGGCGCTGGGCAAGAACCTCCTGGTGGCGTTCATGCCGTGGGAGGGCCACAACTACGAAGACGCGATCATCCTGTCCCAGCGACTGGTGCAGGACGACGTGCTCTCCTCGATCCACATCGAGGAGCACGAGGTCGACGCCCGCGACACCAAGCTGGGCCCCGAGGAGATCACCCGGGACATCCCGAACGTCTCCGAGGAGGTCCTGGCCGACCTCGACGAGCGCGGCATCATCCGCATCGGCGCCGAGGTCGTCCCCGGTGACATCCTGGTCGGCAAGGTCACCCCGAAGGGTGAGACCGAGCTGACGCCGGAGGAGCGGCTGCTGCGCGCGATCTTCGGTGAGAAGGCCCGCGAAGTCCGCGACACCTCGCTGAAGGTGCCGCACGGCGAGCAGGGCAAGGTCATCGGCGTTCGCGTGTTCTCCCGCGAGGAGGGCGACGAGCTGCCTCCCGGTGTGAACGAGCTGGTCCGCGTCTACGTGGCCCAGAAGCGCAAGATCACCGACGGCGACAAGCTGGCCGGCCGGCACGGCAACAAGGGCGTCATCTCCAA
>NZ_JBSFTC010000692.1:0-1907 GCF_053590415.1 Nonomuraea sp. NPDC003201 | reverse complement strand
GACGTCGAGGGTGCGGGCGATGGAGCAGGCCATGTCGCCGAAGTTGGTGCGTTGCATGGGGTCAGTCTACCCATTGGAGTTCCCTTAGGGAACTTTACGTGTTACGGTTATAGAGTCTCTTCAAGGAACCCAAGGAAGGAGTTGCCGCCATGAGAGCGCCGGAGATGACCGAACGGCAGACCCTCATCACCACCGGCATCGAAGACGCGATCGCAGCCGCTCACGGCAGGGACACAGGCCTCATGGGCGGCGGCGTCACGACCGAGGCCCTGAAAGCGGGACTCGTCGACGAGGTGATCCTCCTGCTCGGCGGCGGCCGCCCCTTCTTCCAGTCGCTGCCCGAGCACGTACACCTCCGCCTGGTCGAAGCCGTACCGGCACCGAGCGTCACGCACCTCCAGCGCTGATCAGCGCTCACACCCCCTTACAACGTCACCACCGCAACCCCTGCAAGGAGAACAAGATGCTCAACCCCGACGTACGCCGCGTCCTCGACGGCACTTCGCTGGCCCACCTCGCCACCGTCCTGCCTGACGGCTCGCCCCACACCGTCCCGCTCTGGGTCGGCACCCACGGAGACCACATCGTCTTCCTCACCGGTCCGCAGTCGCGCAAGGCCCGCAACCTGCGCCGCGACCCGCGGGTGGCGCTCTCCATAACGCCCGCCGACAACCCGTTCCAGCCCGTCATCGTCCGCGGCCGGGTCATCGAATGGCTCGACGGCGACACGGCCTGGGAGATCATCGACCAGATCTCGACGAAGTACATCGGCAGGCCCTACACCCGAGATGAGGAACGCATCGTCGCCGTCATCGAGCCCGAGCGGCAGACCGTCGGCATGAGCTGAGCCACCCTCCTGCCGCTCATCCAGCACTCCCCCTACACCGGCCAACCACCCACGACGCTGTGCCGTATTCCGATCGCGCCCGTCCCTCGGCGCTGCCCTGATCGTGCTGGCGTCCTGTTCGCGGTGGCCGTTGCAGGAAGCACGATGCTCTACGTGCCGTACGGCTCGCCCGTGGCCCGTCCAGTCCGCCGTGCGCCGTGTTGATCTACCTCGGACGCTTCATCGACGACGCGGGTCATGCGGCTGTGTGAGCGAGGATGGCCCGCGCCAGTTCCTCGTGCACCTCCGGCGGAAGCGTGTGCCCCATCCCCTCGACCATCATCAACCGCGCCCCCGGGATCCCCTCGGCGATGATCGCGCCGTGACCCGGCTTGACCGGCTCGTGAGTGCCCTCGATCACCAACGTGGGCACCTTCACCCGATCCAGCACACCCACCGGCTCGAAATCCGGCTGAGCCATCGCAGCCAGGCGATGGTTCACCACCGCGTCCAGATCCCGGGCCCGATCGTAGATACGCTCCTGCAGCCGGCGGGCAGCGTCCTCATCGAACGGCAGCCCCGTACCGTGCAGCACCCGCTGCTCAGCGATCATCGCCTCGATCCGCTCCCGCCGATCGGCTGGCGGCGGACTCGCCATCAGCACTTGGTAGTGGGACACGAACTCCGGCACCGGCTCCGGCAAACTCCCCTCCGGCTGCGGCTGGCCCATCAACGCCCGCATGATCACCATCCCCTCACCCCCACCGAGCGGCGAAGAACCGATGACCGTCAGCGAACGCACCCGCTCCGGCCGCTCCACCGCGATCAACTGCCCCAGCAGACCACCCGCCGAATGACACACCAGATGCGCACTCCCCAGACCATGCGCATCCAACACCCGCAGCACGTCGTCCCTGATGGCGTCCCAGGTGTACGGCTCCTTCTCAAAGTCCACGGTCGCCGACCTGCCGGTGTCACGGTGGTCGTACCGGACCACCCGACGGCCACCAGCGGTCAGCCGGCCCACGAACTCATCCGGCCACAGGATCCCCTGCGACATCGAACCCATCACCAGCAGAAC
>NZ_JBSFTC010000691.1:0-1914 GCF_053590415.1 Nonomuraea sp. NPDC003201 | reverse complement strand
GTGGCCGTCGCGGGCCGGCCGCGGGCCGCCGGGCGCGCGCTGGTGGTGATCGCCGCCGGGTGGGGCGTCAGCTGGGTGCTCAAGACCGTCGTCGCCCGTTCCCGGCCCCCGGTCTCCGACTCCCTGGTGTACGGCCTCGGCTCCGGCAGCTTCCCCAGCGGTCACGTCTGCCTCACCCTGTCGATCGTGATCGCCGTCGCGACCCTGGTCAGGCGCACCCGGTTCCACCGGCCGGTGCTGGCGGCAGGCTTCGTGCTCGTGGGCGTCCAGATGCTGGCGCGGGTCTACCTGGGAGCGCATTACGCCACCGACACGCTGGGCTCGATCGTCGTGGCCCCCGCCGCGATCCACGTGGCGTTGAACGCGCGCCGGCTGGGGCTGTTCGACCCGCCGTGGAGACGCCGGCCGGCCCGCACCGCGGTGGCGGAGCAGGGCGGTGGCGACGCCGTCTCCCCGGCGTCGGACACGTGCTCCAGCCGGTAGCCGGCGCCCAGATGCGCCGCGGCGTCGAAGACCCGCACCGGCCCGGCCGCACCCGGCCCCGGGAGCGCCGGACGGATCAGGCACTCGTGTCGAGTTCCCACCGCTTGCCCGTCGGCAGGTCCACCACCCGCAGTTCCGGGCCCGCCAGGGCCACGGCGTCGGAGGCGGTGCCGCCGGTGCGGAACAGCCGCGACAGCGGGTCGTGCCCGTGGGCGTCGTGTACGGGGACCAGGACCTCGGCGCCGAGCGCGGACGCCCCCGCGACGGCCTGTTCCGGCCCCATCACCAGGCGGGGCCCGAACAGGGGGCGCAGCCCGTTCACGGGCAGCAGGGCCAGATCGGCCCGGTGTCCCTCCAGCGGCGCGACCTCCCCCGCCTCCCCTCCGAAGAAGACGACCCGGCCGCCCGCGGTGGTGAAGACGTAGGCGTTGTTGGGCCATACGAGGGTCCGCCCGGACGGCACGACCGTCATGGACAGGCCGGGCGCGAGGTCGAGTGTCCGCCCCCACGTCAGGCGCTCCGCCCGCCGGAATCCGAGGGCTCGGGCCCGGCGGGCCATGCCGCGCGTGGGCACGTACAGCGGGGTGGTGTCCTTGGCCGGGAAGTGGCGCAGCGCGCGCAGGTCCCAGTGGTTGGTGGCCAGGTTGGTGACCACGATGGCGGTGAGCGGGGGAAGGTCGCGAACGCGCAGGCCCAGCGGTTCGCCGCGGCGCAGCCACCACCGTTCGGTGAACCAGGGGTCGGTGAGGACGGCGTGGCCGTCGAGTTCGAGCAGGACGCAGGAGTTGACCACCCGCGTCATCGCAACGGTCGGCTTGATCATGCCGCAACCGTGCCGGTTAATGTACACATGAAGTCAAGCGAGGGGATGGCCGCGAGTTCCCCACGCTCCTCGACCAATGGGACCGGGAACGCCGTCAGTGAAGGAGGAGCTGTCACACGCCGGGCTGCCCGCGACGTGGGAGCGGCGGAGTCGCGGCAGCGCTTCGAGGAGATCGTCGGCATGCCGCACGCGCGCCGCGACCGCCGTCAGCGCAGCCGGAGTGTGGCGGCGGCGGTCTCGACCCAGGCCGCGAGGAACCGCTCCGGGTCGAGACCGCCCGGAGTGTGGCCGATCATGGCCCGGAGCAGCGGATAGTAGGTCAGGGACGCCAGGAGCACGGCCCCGGCCGCCTCGGGATCGTCGACGTCGGCCCTGCCCAGCTCCTTCTGCGCGGCGATCCAGGCGGCCCCCTGGGCGTACACGCTGGCCAGCACCCCCTCCCACATGCGCTCGAACAGATCGGGAAACCCGTCGTACTCGCGCAGCATGATGCGGATGAGATCGCGGTCGCTCTCCAGCGACTCCCAGACCACCCGCGCCATGCGCTCCAGCGCCGCGCGCCCGTCCGCGTCCGCCGGCCGCCCGTCCGCGTCCGCCGGCCGCCCGTC
>NZ_JBSFTC010000690.1:0-1926 GCF_053590415.1 Nonomuraea sp. NPDC003201 | reverse complement strand
CTGGCTGTGGCGCCCGCCATGGCGGCGCTCCCGTCGCACGCCCGCCGCGCCGCCCTCATGAAGGCCCACGACGCGCTCGCGGCCAACCGGGAGGAGTTCGAGCGGCTGCTCGTCCTCGAGACCGGCAAGCCGCTGGTCGACTGCAGGGTCGAGGTCGCCAGGACGCTCGTCACGCTGGCCACGGCCGCCGAGGAGGTCGCCAGGCTGCACGGCGAGACCGTGCCGCTCGACCTGCTGCCCTCGGGGGAGGGGCTGGTGGGGTTCTGGACGCGCCGCCCGATCGGCGTGGTCGTCGGGATCACCGGCTTCAACTACCCGCTGCTCCTCGCCGCCCACAAGATCGCCCCGGCCGTGGCCGCGGGCTGCCCCGTGATCGTCAAGCCCGCGCCCGCGACCCCGCTGGCCACGCTCTGGCTGGTGCACCTCATCCGGTCGGCGGACGCGCTCCCCCCGGCCGCCGTGCAGCTCGTCACCGGGGACGTCGAGGTCGGCAGGACGCTGGTGGAGGACCGCCGGATCGGCGCGGTCTCGTTCACCGGCTCGGCCGCCGCCGGGCACGCCATCGCCCGCAACGCCGCCCCCACCAGGGTCCTGCTGGAGCTGGGGTCGAACGCGGCGCTCGTCGTGGCGGCCGACGCCGACCTGGAGGCCGCCGCCGACGCCGTCGTGCGCGGCGGTTACTACGCCTCCGGCCAGGCGTGCATCTCCGTCCAGCGGGTGCTGGTCGAGGAGCCCGTACGGGAGCGGTTCGTGTCCTTGCTGGCCGACCGCGTCAAGAACGTCACGGTCGGCGACCCCCGCCTGCCGGAGACCCGCGTCGCCCCGCTCATCGACGAGGCGGCCACGGACCGCGTGCTGGAGTGGGTCGCGGAGTCGGGGGGCGAGGTGGTCACGGGCGGGCACCGCGACGGCCGGGCCATCGCGCCGACCGTGCTCGCGGGCGTCGGCGACGGAGCCGCTGCGTGGGACGAGGAGATCTTCGGGCCGGTGGTGTGCGTGCGCCCGGTGCCCGACCTCGACGCCGCCTTCGCCGCCGTCAACGAGTCGCGGTACGGCCTGCACGCCTCGGTGTTCACCCGGTCGCTGGCCACGGCGTTCGCGGCCATCGAGCGGATCGAGGCCGGGGGAGTGGTGGTCAACGAGGTGCCGGGGTTCCGGGCGGACAACATGCCGTACGGCGGCGTGAAGGACTCCGGGATCGGGCGCGAGGGGCCCCGCTTCGCCATCGAGGAGCTGACGGTGACCAGGATGGCGATCATCCGGCCCGCCTAGCGGGTGGCCATGGCGACCGGGTCGCGGGACCCGGTCGCCGGCGCCTTCTCAGTTGGGCGGGTCGAAGCGGCCGTCCACGGCGGTCCAGCCGCCGTCCACGTACAGGACCGAGCCGGTCACGAAGCTGGCCGCGTCGCCGGCCAGGTAGACCACCGCGCCGGCCATCTCCCGCGCCGTCGCCCACCGGCCGAGCGCGCTCTTGTTCGCGTACGCGGCGTACCAGTCGGGGTTGTCCTTGATCTGCCTGGTCAGCGGCGTCTCCACCACGCCGGGCGCGATGGCGTTCACCCGGACCCCGTGCGGCCCGAACTCGGCCGCCGCCGTCCGCAGCAGCTGCACCAGGCCCGCCTTCGTGGCCGAGTAGACGCTCTGCCCCGGCTCGGTCACGGACGCGCGGATCGAGGCGAACCCGATGATCGACCCGCGCCCCCGCTCGACCATGCCCGCCCCGAAGGCCCGCACCACGTCGAACGAGGCCCGCAGGTTCAGCCCCACCACCCGGTCGAACTCCTCGCCGGAGTAGTCGAGCAGCCGCTTGCGGACGTTCGTGGCGGCCGTGCCACGATCTCTTCGTCGTCCATATCCGCCCTGGTCAACCGCCATCCCAGAGGACCATCGGAGGAAAAGGACCGGGACTTTCGGCCCTACTGCGGC
>NZ_JBSFTC010000689.1:0-1943 GCF_053590415.1 Nonomuraea sp. NPDC003201 | reverse complement strand
CAAGGACAACTTCGAGGTCGACCGCGACGCCGTACGGCGGGTCGAGAAGGCGATGCCCGAGATCCGCCAGTTGGCCCAGGAAAACCGGGCGTTCCATACACGCTGCTGAAGGTGTTCCTGCGCAACCCGAACCGGGTGCTCAGCCGCGGCGTGATCTTCGACGCGGTCTGGGGGTACGACTTCGGCCCGTCCTCCAACGCGCTGTGGGTCTACATCAGCTACCTGCGGGCCAAGCTGGAGGCCGGGGGCGAGCCGCGGCTGATCCAGACGGTGCGCGGGCTGGGGTACGTGCTGCGGGAGGAGCCGTGACGCTGCGGACCAGGGTCGCCCTGGCCGGGGCGGCCGTGGTGGCGGCGGCCCTGCTGATCGCCTCGCTGGTGGTCTATCCGGCGATGGCGAGCGGGCTGGGCGGCCAGCACGACGGCGAGCTGGTGCTGGCCGCCGGGCAGGCGCCCCAGCTGCTGGCCTCGTTCAAGGCCACCCGCGCGCCCCTGCCGGATTATCCGGTCTCCGTGGGCAACACGCTGCTGCAGTTCTTCCCGCCTCCCGTGCAGCCGGGGCCGACCACCGGTTTCGTCCCGCTCTCCGACAGGGACACCGGGGTCGCGTGGGGCAAGCTCCCGCCGTACTTCCAGGAGGTGAGCTACGGCGGGACGCGCTACCGCGTCTACACGGCTCCGCTGGGCCAGGTCGGTCAGGCGCTGGTACGCACCGCGTTCCCGCTCGACCGGGACGACGACACGCTGACCAGCCTGAAGCTCCTGCTGGGGTCGCTGATCCTGGGCGGCGCGCTGATCGCCGGGATGGGGGCGCGGCTGCTCGCCGGGCGGGTGCTGCGCCCCATCGGCCGCCTGACGGAGGTGGTCGAGCACGTCACCGCCACCCGTACGCTCACCGCGGGCGGGCTCGACGGCAGCGGGCGCGACGAGGTCGCCCGGCTGGCCCGCTCGTTCACCACGATGACCGGCTCGCTGAACGAGTCCCTGCTGGCCCAGCGGCGCCTGGTCGCCGACGCCTCCCACGAGCTGCGCACCCCGCTGACCAGCCTCATCACCAACCTCGAACTGCTGGGCGAGGGGCGCGGCACCGCCGACCCCCAGGCCCCGGCCCTGGTCCACGAGGCCCGCGCGCAGGCCGGCGAGCTGCGGGTGCTGGTCAACGACCTGGTGGAGCTGGCCAGGTACGGCGACGTCCAGATCCACACCGAGGACGTCCGCCTCGACCTGGTCGCGGAGCGCGTGATCGCCAGGGCGCGGGGCCGGGCGCCGCACGTCCGGCTGCGGGACGAGCTGGCCGAGTGCCTGGTCCACGCCGATCCCGACGCCGTCGAACGCGCCGCCGCCAACCTCGTCGACAACGCGATCAAGTGGAGCCCGCCGGGTGGGGAGGTGCTGGTCGAGGTGACCGCGACCGGCACACTGTCGGTCGCCGACCAGGGGCCCGGCATCGCCGCCGAGGACCTGCCGTTCGTCTTCGACCGCTTCTACCGCGCCAAGGCGGCCCGCTCGCTGCCCGGCTCGGGATTGGGGCTGGCCATCGTGCGCCAGATCGCCGAGGCACACGGCGGCACGGTCCGCGCCGAGCCCCTCGCCCGGGGCGTCCGCCTCGTCCTGTCCCTCCCCCTCGCCACCTGATCACCCGCCCGCCCTGAAGGAACGCCCGGCCATGGGCTCTAGCCCGGAGGCACGAGGTCGCCGAGGGAGAGGGCCAGCCAGAGCTGGAGCCGGTGCCCGGGGTCGGTGAGGGGGCGGCCCGAGACGCGTTCGGCGACGGCCAGGCGGCGGCGCAGGGTGTTGCGGTGCACGCCCAGCCGCCGCGCGGCCGTCTCCAGGTTCGACCCCGCCTCCAGGTACGCCCGGAGCGAGTCGACCAGGTCGCCGCGACGTGCCACTTGCGGGCGTCGACCTGGGCCAGCCCCTCGTTCAGCGGATGGTTACCAATCC